>NZ_JBFOKR010000028.1:0-44506 GCF_047246645.1 Ferdinandcohnia jepli | reverse complement strand
GTATAAAAGACTGGCTGATGTCGTGCATTTTTTATGCCTTTAATTGTGTAGGAACCCCAACAAATATTATAGAACCTTCTTTTTTAGGGTTTATTGTTACTTTCATATCTTCAGATCCTGATTTCGAAGTCTCTTCTTCTGAAACCGGGCGTTCAGGTAATACTCCTTGTTCAAAAAGACTCTTAATTTGAGCTGCATCAAGAGTTTCAACTTCTAACAAGGTTTGTGCAATAAGCTCTAACTTATCACGTTTATCAGTCAGAATTTGCTTCGCTTTCGCATAGCTTTCTTTGATAAAACGTTGAATTTCCAGGTCAATTTCATGTGCGATAGCATCACTGTAGTTCTGCTCATTATGAATGTCACGTCCTAAGAAGACCTGACCACCTTGTTGCTGACCAAATTGCAATGGACCTAGTTTTTCACTCATACCGTATTCAGTGACCATTTTACGAGCAATCCCCGTTGCACGTTGGAAGTCATTATGAGCACCTGTGCTTACTTCACCAAAGGTAATTTCCTCAGCTACACGTCCACCTAATAGACCAGTAATTTTATCTAATAACTCAGGCTTCGTCATAAAATAACGGTCTTCCTTAGGAAGCATTACAGCGTAACCGCCAGCTTGACCACGGGGAACAATAGTTACCTTATGTACCATATCAGCCTCATCAAGCACCATACCAATAACAGTATGACCCGCTTCATGATATGCAACTATATTTCTTTCTTTTTTAGATATCACACGATTTTTCTTAGCAGGACCTGCAATTACACGGTCACTCGCTTCATCTAAATCTGTCATATCAATCTTTTTCTTATTTCGTCTAGCAGCTACTAGAGCAGCTTCATTAAGTAAGTTTTCAAGGTCAGCACCTGAGAAACCTGGTGTTCTCATAGCAATCGCTTTTAAATCAACAGATTCATCAAGCGGTTTGTTGTGAGCATGAACCTTTAATACAGCTTCTCTTCCCTTCACATCTGGACGATCCACTGTTATTTGTCGATCAAAACGACCTGGACGTAATAACGCTGGATCTAAAATGTCAGGGCGGTTTGTTGCTGCAACGATAATGATTCCTTCGTTTGCTCCAAACCCATCCATTTCAACAAGCAATTGGTTTAGAGTTTGTTCACGTTCATCGTGACCGCCACCTAGACCCGCACCACGTTGACGACCAACAGCGTCAATTTCATCTATAAAGATAATACAAGGTGCATTTTTCTTTGCATTTTCAAATAAGTCACGTACACGAGAAGCACCCACACCGACAAACATCTCTACGAAGTCTGATCCACTGATGGAGAAGAACGGTACTCCTGCCTCACCAGCACAAGCACGCGCAAGTAATGTTTTACCTGTACCAGGAGGTCCTACAAGTAGAATACCTTTTGGTATTCTTGCTCCTAGCTCTGCAAACTTACGAGGATCCTTAAGAAACTCAACAACTTCTACAAGCTCTTGCTTCTCTTCATCAGCACCTGCAACATCCTTGAACTTTACTTTTTTCTTTTCTTCACTATAAAGCTTAGCCTTACTCTTACCGAAATTCATTACCCTACTACCGCCACCTTGTGCTTGGTTAAGTAGGAAGAAGAATAAAATAAAGATAATTACAAAAGGAATAATCGATGTAAAGAAGGTTACCCAGCCACTTGTTTCTTTAGCCTTAAGGACATCTACATCTGCAGCTGTTGCTGCTTCTGTAATACGATCTACTTCATTTTGGCTACCGATAATATTAGTTACAAAATATTGATCTTCCTTATAGCCTTTTAATTGACCTCTAACCTCGAAGACTCCTCTTTCTGGTTGAATTGTAATATTTTTTACATCTCCTGCATCAAGATGCTGAATAAATTTCCCATACTTTATAACTTCAGGTTGACCATTATTCCCTTGGAAAAAACTGACCACACCTATAATGACTAAAAAGATGAGTAAATAAAATATCACATTACGAAAAATTCGATTCATCCCTTACCTCCTCCCGCGGTGAATACACTATAGTAAATAGTATCATAGATAACAAAAGCTATACAAATGATATACGTACAAATTGTCAATACGTTTCAAAAAAGAATACACTTTCTAATTTGACTACCCGACTCAAGCTCACACGCTTTTTATTTTGTATAAACTTCTGGCTTTAGTACTCCGATATATGGTAAGTTTCTGTACTTTTCAGCATAATCAAGACCATAACCTACTACAAACTCATCTGGGACAATAAATCCAACAAGATCAGCTGAAATATCTGCCTTACGTCCAGTAGGCTTATCTAAAAGTGTCACAATTTTAACTGATTTTGCTTTACGATAACGGAGTAATTCCACAATATAGCTTAATGTAAGACCACTATCAATAATATCCTCAATTATAAGAATATCTCTTCCTTCAACAGAAGTATCAAGATCCTTCAGAATTTTAACCTCTCCTGAGGAAACTGTAGAGTTTCCATAACTTGATACATCCATAAAATCCATTTCTAAATATGTATCTACCCTCTTTAGTAAGTCACCCATAAATGGCATTGCACCTTTAAGGATTCCAATTGCTAAAGGAAAACGATCTTTGTATTCCTCACTTAAAGTATGTCCTAATTCTTTAATTTTTCCTTGTATTTCTTCCTCTGAAAATAAAACCTTCTCGATATCCTGCTTCATTTAATAATGCCCCCTAAAGTAGATCTTTGCTTGTATTCAAACACAATATAACTTGATTTTGTTTTACATTCAGCTTCAAATGATGACTTTTTCAGGCCCGGAAGCCACAAAATTTCGCCTTTTGAGTCCTCTACCACTGGCCATGTATCTCGTTGCTGAATCGGAATTTTTTGGTCGATGAAAATATCCTTCACCTTTTTTGTACCATTCATTCCTTTTAGTCTCATTTTATCTCCACTTTTTCTTGTCCGAACATAAACCGGTAAGCTGACTTTATCAGGATCAATTACGAAACAGTTATTTCCTTTGGCAGCTTCAGGATAACTCTTATACTCTTGACTACTTAATTCACTACCATTACCGACTTTATAAACACCCGGCAAGTCAATCCGATACCGATAAGGACTAGCCTTACTTTCAAGATATGTATATGTAAATAAAAAAATACAACTATCGTACGATCGTACTATTCGCAGGTCATTTGGAAAATGCAACTCTCCCGATGGATGCTTGCTTGCCAAAAACGAAAGCAAATTGTCGATATGTACGGTTGAAAGAGAAGGAGGAAGTTCTTTATAGAGATAGTTTAATATTAGTTGAATCCCCCTTCTTTGTAAAGATTTTGGCATTGACAAAAAGGGAGTTATCTCTAATTCAACTTGATTGTCCTCTTTCCTTTTCATTACTGTATTCATTTTTTCGACCGTTAATTCATTTAATACGTAATTATCCTCTGTCATATATTGATTAAATTGCAGAAATCTCTCATGAACTGCAGGATTTTCACTTTTTAAAAAAGGAAGTATATGATGTCTAAATCTATTTCTCGTATAATCATCTTTTTCATTAGAAGGGTCAAGTCTAGGTGTTAAGTAATGTTCGTTACAATACCCTTCAATCTCATCCTTTGTAACTGCTAGAAAAGGGCGTATTAAATGCCCAACAGAAAAGGGACGTTTGACTTGCATCCCTGCATATCCAATTCCTTTGCTCCCGCGTACCAATCTCATTAGAATTGTTTCAATTTGGTCGTCACCATGGTGTGCAAGTGCCAAATAGTCTGCATTATATTTTTTCATTATTTGATCAAAAAATGCATATCTGACATCCCTGGCCGCAACTTGAGAACTTACTCCTTTTTCTTTCTTATATGCAGTTGCATTTACTTGAATGGACTCAAACGTAATTTCGTTTTTATCACAAAAAACCTTTACAAACTTTAGATCTTCTTCCGATTCTTTACCTCTAAACATATGGTCAACATGGGCGACAATAATCTTTAGCTTAGAATCCTTCTTATAATGAAGTAAGAAATGGAGCAAGGCTAATGAATCTGGTCCACCTGATACTCCAACAACTATTTTCGCTTGGTCAGAAATTAAGTTATGCTTTTGAATGAACTGATATACTTTTTCTTTCATTGGGCTGACCTTTCCTTTTTTAACATATAAAACTTCAATATTACATCCTACCATTATAACAAAGTACACAAAGGCATTACTAACCTTGTTATAAAATTTGTCCATATAAATAGAGCAGGTACCCGAGAGATACAAACAATAACAATAGAACCGTCTCTAACATTCCACCTTTTTGCTTAGTGTGCCTTGGTTTCTTCTTTTGTTTACGTGCTGCTCTTACAGTTGTTTGTTGAGTTTGAGAAGCAACCGGTCTCTTTTTGGTTGCCTGAGCAGTTGATACTTTCTTCGTCTGGCTCATTTTTACAACCAGTTCTCTTCGCATTTCAGCTGCACTTTGATACGTCCCATCAATTGCTTTATAGAGGACTGTATCAAATTTTTGAAGAGTATCATTAGTAGCAATTGCATTTTTTAATTGTTTAACTGGCTGATCTGATTTAGAAAAGCGGCTCGGGTATGCTGTATTAACAATAATCATTGCAACGGCAAATAAGTCATAAGAAGGCTCTGCCTTCCTCGACCCAGCACCCCAATAACCCCGATCAAAAAACTCCGTAAACTCCTTAATTGCTCTCCCTTTAACAGTTGTTCCTCCTACATCAATACAACGAATTTTAGGGGGACTTCCTGTAACAAGTAGATTATCCGGCTTTAAATCTCCGAAAACCCATCCCTCCTGATGTAATCGTTCTAAGTCAGATAAGAGCTGTAATGTAAGTATACCTGTCCATTCTTTACCTCGTTTTTGAATAAAAGATAAAAAACTCTCTCCTCTGATATATTCCATTACATAAAATGATATAGGACTAGAGAAACCCGGACGAATCCAATCATCAACATCTATTAAAGAAGGCCCAAGGGCAGAACCCTGGACCTTTGAAAAATGTTTTAACACATTAACCTCTGAAGTAACTGTTACCCCATTTTGACTTATTTTAAGTGCAACAGGACCATCCATACTTTCTGCTAAGTATACAATACCGTTTGCCCCTTGCCCTAAAGGTCTCACAATACGATATGATTTTTTATGCCATTTGCCAGTAATTACGGTTCCTGGAGATACTTTACATGCCTGATTCTTCAAAGTATTGTTCATCATCACGAGATAACAAACTCCTTAATGAGCGTTTTTTCTTAAAGTACGTTAATGCTTCTCTTATAGCCGGACCTGTAGGCGTTATTCCACCTGTTGTTAATTTCGGAAAAATACTAGATAAAGATTCTAGTCTCGGGTTCCAATCTAGAACCTTTTCAACCTCCACCTTTTTCCCAGGAAATACGAAAACAGAGAAGCTATTGTCTCCCATTCTTGCATTCAAGCTAATTGATAAATCTAGCAATGCTTCTTTTACAGTTGGAAGTTTATGTTTCATGCTCGCACTTGTATCAACTAACACCAAAACCTCTAAATCTACAGTTTCACCCAGTTCATCAACAACTTCCATGACCTCTCCGCGTTTCTCTGGTGGTAAATCCTCCATAGATGTTTTCGAGCCCAGAATTTGTTGAAGTTCCTTATTAACAACACCTTGTAATGTCTGAGTCATTGCTTGTCTCGTTACCATTTGAACAGTATGAGATAGCTGAGTCGAATAAACTACTTGGCTCACTCCACCACCCGCAGCGGCAATTCCCTCAATTTCCTGCATGCCTTGTTCATCTATAGTATCTTGTTCGACTACTCCAATAACGTTAATCGTTACTCCTTGCTCTCTCGCAAGTGCTGCCATTGCAATTGGGTCCTCTCCTTGATTGGAACACCCGTCTGTAATTAATAGAATTTGCTTTAACGTGCCTTTTTGCACATTCATCCCCTCCTACTCAAAATCAATATTCTGCTGAATAAAGTTAGTATAAGGATGGACGAATTACTAGAATTTTAAACCTACTATCATTCTATATTACTTTGCTATTCTGATAAACATACGCTGGTATCGCTGCCCATTTTGGTGTATTATGCATGATCTTAGTAACAACTATTGTCATATCATCTTCAATTTGTCCTGATCTAGTGCGAATAACCTCCTCCATAATTAAGTCTGCCACCTCTTGAGGATCACTTGTTTCAATCTCTTTTATTTTTCGTTTCATCCACATATCATAGTTCTCAACATGCTTTGGACCTTCAAAAATGCCGTCACTCATCATTATTAAAAGATCACCCGCTTTTAATTGCTCGTCCACGACTTCAACCTCAAAATCCTCGATAATTCCCATCGGTAGATTGCTCGCTTGGATTTTGCTAACCTTATCTCCTCTCTTTACATAGCTTGGTGTAGAACCGATTTTCAGGAACTTTGCACTCGCATCCTGTAAATCAATAACTGCTAAATCAAGAGTTGAGAAAATTTCATCGGTGGTACGTAACGATAAAATCGAATTAACAGATTTAATTGCTACTTTTTCTTCTATTCCTGACTGAAGTATCTTTTTAAGTAACTGTAAGGTTTCATTGCTTTCATAGTGTGCTCTCTCCCCATTACCCATTCCATCACTAATTGCAACTGCATGCTTCCCTACACCCAGTTCAATTGTGGAGTAACTATCACCAGATACTAAGCCTCCACCTTTCGCAGCATGGGCTATTCCTGTTTCAATTACAAATGCCTTTGCAGATCCTAGTGATACGTGACAGAATCCATTCGGATATGCTGCACACTCTTCTTTTTTAACAACAATGTTCTCTTCTAAAATATCTGAAAGCATAGGCGCAACTAATTTTTCGCATTCACCACTTCCATTACAATATGGAATACTTAACTCAATATCTACATTACCTTGTTCCACACTATAAATATCAACATGACCAATTTGGATACCAAAGGCTTGCAATGCGTCTAAGATTTGCTCTTCAAGAACATGATGATTCTCACCTTCGCGCTGAATCTCTTTTGCAAAATCACTCATTACCTGCGATACACCAAGAAGTTGGTCAGCAACTAACTTTCTACTTTCTTGTACTTGTTTTTTTAACTTTAGATTTGCCTGGTAATGTGTTAATTCTTGCTCAATCGCGTCAATTACTTTTTTCGGCCTTACACAATGCTTTTCCCACTCTCTCGTTAACTTATGATTATATGCTAGAGAATTTGTATCAACCTCATGCATAATTTCCTTCATATAGTCATATGTTTTAGTAAAGTTCTTTGCCCAACATACTTCTTTCTTAAAACAGGTCTGACATGTTTTTTCCGTTACATTGCTTAAAAAGTAATCTGTTTCACGGTCTTTATCTTCCTCATCAGCAGGATATCCGTATTCAGAAAAACTATTAGATAGCGCTTGAAAGACTGAAGAAAATTGTGCTACACGATTAGCAGTTACATCCCTTACCTTCCGAAGATATTGCTGTTGTTCGGCTGTATGCTCTGGTGTACCTGGTATAAATCTAGCTAATTTTCCTATTAAATTTTTGGGTGTTACTAGAAATAACAAAATGGCTGCAATAGATTCATATAGTGTAGGTAATATATTCTCTGCTCCTTCACCGTACAGACCAATCAGGAGTGTACCTATCACTAATCCAATTGCCACACCGAATTTTTTACCGTCTTTTAATAGACCTCCTAATAGACCTGAAAATGCAAGTAGGCTCATTTGATACAGACTTGTTACATTCGCCAGGCTAAGAATCAGACCCGTTACAACACCTACAGTTGAACCGATTGTTGCACCAGCTACAAACGCAAACAACAAGACTACATATCTAGAAAGCACATTTGAAATGGATAAATCATATAGGGACCACCCAATTGTTCCGGTAAGCACAGAAGCTATTAAAATAATTAAGCAAATGACCTCTTCGGTTTTGAATGATTGCTTTCGCCTCTTTTCCGTCAGAAAAGGCACACTTTGCAAAAAGATAAGTGTCAAAATAAAGCCTAGCCCCGACTCGACCCCCATCATCATTCCATCATGTGCCGTTATGCTTCCTGTCGTTACATAAACAATGAAACTTTTTGATAGAATGGAAGCTATTAATACTAGCGATGGTAACGCTTTAACTAAATCAATTTTTAATTTTTGGATAAGCTTATAACTTACTAAGAATATAGATATTGCTAGGAACGTGAATATAGAGACATTCACTGATAGGGTCATTGATCCTGCAATCAATGCTAACATCGCGAGACCTGCTTTTCCTTTCTTCATCATAAAGACAGAAGCAAAGAATGGTAAAGCGAAGGGTGTTAATTCACTAAGGATTAAAGCTCGTCCTAATAAAAAACCGACAAAAACAAGTAATAACCCCTTGTGTAGAAAAAGGTTTTCCAGTTTAACTTGAAAACGGTGAAACCAGCGAGTCAACGTATATTGAGTTTTTTCGATCGACACTTCTGCAATTGGCTCAATCAGATTCCTTTCTATTCTTTCCATTTTTAACACTCCCCGTTTTTGATAGTTGTCTGTTATTATACAGAGGAACGTTTTCATAATTTGTCAAAACAGAGAGGGCGAATTTGAAAAACATTCGACTGCATGTCCAGTTTTCCTACAAAAAGAATGACATGAGAAGAAGGTTATTAGCATATCCTTGTAGAATATCAAGAAATTTGATTAGTATTATACGAATTTTTGTATTATTTTATTTCAATACAAAATATATTGACGAACGAATAGACAGAAGGTATTATATAACTTGTGCTTAATTACTAAGCACCTTGGTTTTAAAAATATGGCGGTGTAGCTCAGCTTGTCCGTACTTCTTTGATTCATCTTCCTTGCGGATATGCGACGAAGAACGAAGTTAAGAGCAGGCGTAGCCAGTAACAAGACTGACATCAGTAAGATATTAAATTATTGTCCTTTAAACATGGCGGTGTAGCTCAGCTGGCTAGAGCGTACGGTTCATACCCGTGAGGTCGGGGGTTCGATCCCCTCCGCCGCTATCAGAAATGCTGAAGCGACTTGAACAGAAACGAGAAAACTGGCTGCCTATAACGCCACGTCCTGTGGCTTAGGCAGCACTAGTACATCCTGTACGTCGGAGACTCCGACAAAAGAGGCGTTTTTTGCCTCTGACGGAGGAGTTGAAGTTTCTCGAGTTTCTAGTCGCTGAAGCTAGACAAATATACACACTTTATATTTACGGCCCGTTGGTCAAGCGGTTAAGACACCGCCCTTTCACGGCGGTAACACGGGTTCGAATCCCGTACGGGTCATACGAAATGCTGAAGTGCCTGTTTAGCCACGACAAGCATAAGACGAATCACGCAGGAAATCCTGATTTCTGGAGTGATTTGGCTTATGACCTCGAGTAGCTAGGCACTGAAGCTAGACACCTGTTAAAAAGCTAGTACCTCACTAGCTTTTTTATTTTTGTCTTTTTTCTTAAAAAACAAAAAAGCACCCAATCTGGGTGCTTATTATCTATATATAAATTAAAGCAGCAAGTTAACCTCTTCTCGCTCCACGGCCACCACGTTTCGATTCTGTGTGACGCTTTAAAGAAGATAAACGATCTTCGCTGTCCTTTAGGAAGCGACTCATTTTTTGCTCGAAATTTTCAGGTTTGTTGTTTCGATGGTCATTTCTATTATTTCGCGGACCATTGTTACGCGGGCGTTGTTGTTGTTGTGCAGGTGGTTGCTCCTTAGCCTTCTTAATAGATAGGCCAATTTTTCCATCCTTCTCAACATTAATAACTTTAACCTCAACTTGATCGCCAACTTTTAAATGCTCATTAATATCTTTTACATAATTGTCAGCAACCTCACTGATATGAACAAGTCCAGTTGAGCCTTCTGGCAGCTCCACAAACGCTCCGAAATTAGTAATTCCTGTTACCTTACCTTGTAACTTGCTGCCTACTTCGATTGACATAAAAAAAATGCTCCTCCTTAAATTATCAAATGCGCCTTAACGTATTTCGTTCAGATTTTAACATTTTAGTTTTATAACTTCATTGTAAAAACCTGAGGCAATCCGCTGGGGGCTTTCCCATTATTCTGTTAAAACGAGTAATGGTATATAAATCATTTTACTATATTATACATAATACGAAAAACGGGTGTCAATAAGACTAAGACCCATCCCCCACTTTAAAGATAATTTCTCCTTCTTTCGATAAAAAATAATCCCGTCTAATTATTTTTTCAATATACTCATCGTTATTTAATTTTACAATTTCCTCTTCAAGAATTACTTGCTCATCTTTTAGTGTCGTTAGCTGCTCTTGTAATTTTTCCTTTTGCTCTTGTTTTTCATTCATTGCTTTGTGTTGTGATACCATTGTTGAAATCACAACATATGAAATGAGAGCTGCTATTATCGAAAATGCGATAAGTCTTCTTATTAATCCACGTCGTTTAACTGAAAGCATTTGTTCTTCTTGCTGATATTTTTCTATATAAGTTGATTGTAATTGGGTAACATTTTTCTTTCGAACTGCACTCATACTTCAGAATGCCTCCTATAATTTGCGAATCTTTTTCCACCATTTTAGCAGTATAGGTTTGATATTCTCTACTTTTCGCAAAAATCCTGCACATTTATAAAAAATATTTTCTATATAATTTGTGAAGGTGGAAGGTAGTATTTTCCAGGTTAACATTCCAATCCATTTAATAGGCGCAAAGCATATTTTTAAGATCATTAAACAAATTTTCAGTAGAAGTTGTCCAAAAACCATTAAAAAGTTCAAAATTCCAAGTATTATTACTACTAATAGCTGATAAAGCAATTTTAGTGGTTTCACAATAAGTAATTCTGCCGTACGCAGGAAAAACCGATACACTGATATTGCAGTTTGTATGAGATACTCTAATGTCCTTAGGTATAGTGATTTTAGAAGACTCTGATATGCTGCAAATCCACAAAGCATCGCAACAAATACATAAAAGCGCAATTCACCTTCATTTACTAGCAATAGAGTATAAAATATTGATAAGCCTTGAACAATCCAGAATAGTATATCATTTATAAAAACCACAAAGTACTTGCGTTTTGATCGTTGTAAAAAGCGATGATACGTATCTAGAGAAGCTCCTAGCCAACCTCCCATAAATATCATCGCAATCATAGTGAAAAACTGAGTCGAGAGTGTCATCTAAATAACTTGCTAAAGAATCCTTTAGCCTTCTCCGTTTGATGGTCGTCCAAATAACTAATATCATATACCCGACCTTTTATTGATACAATCCCTTTTTCAACATCCAGGTTCTTCATTTGTAGATTTTGTCCACGAATAGCTAGGAAACCCATTACAGTTTCAAGTAAAAACTCTTCATTATCAAAGCTTTCTACTTGTTTTACCCCTGTTATATCAAGAAGCTTACGACTTCTCATAATGACATCGTGCTCTTGTATAGTTCCCTTATTTGGTGTGTTACCGTCGTAATATTGATTCATAGCTTATTCCCCCACATTCATACTTGAATGGCAGTATCTTAAAACCATTCGGTCTTTGTTAGTAAAATGTATGATTTAGGGGTGGATTTTAGAACAAGCCTTATGTTTTATAAGTTAAAAATAGTAGGCTTATTGTTCTACCTTTTCTTCCTTAATAACTGTATATAAGCTGCTTGCATCCTCTTTTTTAGTTGTTTCTTGTAGGTCGTCTACTTGAACTGTAACAACCTTTTGTCCAAATCGGATAGTAAGTTCGTCTCCTACTTTAACAGTTGAACTTGCTTTTGCAGCAATCCCATTAATGAGAATTCTTCCTTGGTCTGCTACTTCCTTTGCCAATGTTCTTCTTTTAATAATACGTGAAACCTTTAAAAATTTATCTAAACGCATATTATCACTACTTTCACTTTTCTTATAGACCTTGTTTCTTTGCCTTCTCCCATATTGCGTCTAATTCTTCTAATGATAAATTTTCCATAGAAAGATTTTGTTTATTTACTTCTTCTTCTATAAAATAAAATCGCTTGTAAAACTTTTGATTTGTCATTGAAATAGCTTCTTCTGGGTCAAGCTTATAGAACCTTGCAACATTCGTAAGCGCAAATAAAATATCACCAAACTCAGAAATAATTTCCCTTTCACTTACATTATTTGATACAGCTTCTTTAAATTCACTAATTTCTTCAAAAACCTTGTTCCACATTGGTTCAACGGTTTCCCAATCAAAACCTACCTTTGCAGCACTTTTCTGATATTGGTATGCCTTCATTAATCCTGGCAATCCTTTAGTAACATCATCCAGAATAGAAGAGCTGCCCTTTTGGTCTCCTTTTTCTAGACGTTTTATTTGCTCCCAATTCGATACTACATCCTCTGCTGTATCTGCTGTAACAGTACCAAAAACATGCGGGTGCCTTCTAACCATTTTTTCGGATATGCCCCTAATTACATCATCAATTGTAAACATACCCTCGTCTTCCCCAATTTGAGCATGGAGAACCACTTGGAGTAGAACATCACCTAGTTCTTCGGCAATATGTTCATCATCCTGATTGTCAATTGCATCAAGAACTTCATATGTCTCTTCTAACAAATATTTTTTTAGTGACTCATGGGTTTGCTGTTGGTCCCAAGGACAACCGCCCGGACCTCTCAATGCTGCAATGATGCGTCTGAATGTACGAAAATCATGATAGACGAATTCATTATCCTTTATGGGTGGTACATATATACTCGTTAGATTATTCACTTCGATACCACGATCTAATTCGAAAAGTGGGATCTTTCGTATGCTTTCGTCTCGACTTCCTGCAGCTGTTACAACATATACTTCATAGTCATCTGGTAACTGCTCCATTAATGTTAGTTTAACATTTGAAGCAATAAATTGATCATATACTTGGCATATTATCACATGTTGTGAAAGCTGAATTTCATCCTTTTCAAATGAAAGGGCATCGACAAACTGAAACCCTTCAATCGGATCAATTTTAAGAGCTGCTAACAAGGGATCAATAAAGCTTTGTCCTCCCTCAATCGTTACAGAAATACCTTCCTTATTATCAAGTAATAGCTGTACTGTTTTTTCAGCAACCATTGGATGACCTGGAACTGCATAGATAATATCTTTTGAGGCAGCCTCTTTTACTAAAATAGATACAATTTCTTCATAAACTGCTTCAAACTGCTCATTACTCTCATATATGTTATCAAAAGAGTGATAGGACAATCCTTCACTTTCTAATTCTTTTATAACAGGATGCTCCTTTGTTCGTAGATACAGATGATCAGTAGATGTAATTCTTTTATAAATTCCAAGTGGCAGCTGTGAAAGGTCACCCGCCCCTAGACCAACGACCACAATTGAATGTGTCATACCTTTTTTCCCCCTTTTAGCAAACTAATCAACAATTCACCTTTTGAACCCAATGGAATGAGTGAAAGTTCATCTTCTGTAAAAACATTTCCTCTAATAATAAAGAATAAGAAGATAAATCCACCTATTATAACCGATGATAATGCTTGAAAGCTTGCAAAGAATCTAGTTGATATAAAAGCAACGTCTAATAAGTTAAGTAAATAGGTATAAATTAGTATCACAACAGCCATTACCGCTGCTGCAATAACAACCTGAATAATAAAATTCCAGTTCATTACAGGAGTAGGTAATTTCATTTTTAAAATTATAAAATGAAGAAATGCTATCACAGTAAATGCAATTACTGTCGCAATTGCAGCTCCTATTGTTTGGTACTGTGGAATGAGTATTACATTTAACAACCACTTAATGCCCATTCCAATTAAAACAGAAATCGCCGGCATATATGGATTACCTAGTCCTTGTAATATTGCGGTAATCGTTTGGGATAGAGTGGTAAAGAGAATAGAAAATCCAATTATTACTAACACGATTGTTCCTAAGTTATTTCTGAACAACATGATATTTGTAGGTTCCAACACACATGCTAAACCAATTGATGCGCCTACCCCTACAACAACACCTAAACGTAAAGCTAGATCAACCTTTTTTTGAATAAATGCATAATCATTCCTTGCCTTTGCACTCGCAATAAGTGGAACGAGGGATAATGATAAAGAAGTAGCAACTATTGTTCCCAATTGAATAAGCGGTTGCCCACGATCATAAATTCCTTTCGCTTGTTTAGCCACCTCTTCTTCTACTCCTCCAGAAACTAATAGAGAATATACTGTAAAGGAGTCTATTAATTGAAACAAAATAAGAAGAAGGGCACTGATGCAAATTGTTAGTCCTTGAGTGAACAGAACCTTTACAATTTCTACTGCCTTTACCTTTGCTCTAAACATCAGTTGCTTCTTGAACTTCATTTTACCTCTAAACACAAAATAGACTAACGCAAGAATTGCAGCAAATCCGCCTGTTATCGACCCAAATATGGCTCCTGCCCCTGCATCATACACGCCATAGCCAGATTCTAAAAGAATAAACGACATTAGTAGAATCGTTATTACTCTTATTGATTGCTCTGCAACTTGTGAGACAGCGGTAGGTATCATATTTTTTTGACCTTGAAAAAAACCACGTAAAACTGAAATAGGTGGGAGCAATAAAAAGGAGAAGGAAATTACTCGAATTAAATTACTTAATTCTATATCTCCCATTAAACCTGCTATAGCCTCTGCACCCCAGTATAAAATACTAAATTGAAATAATCCAAGTAAGAGAAGTGAAATAAACGATACATATAGAATCTTATAAACAGATTCTTCATCCTTCTGTTCATACCGTTCTGCCAGAAGTTTAGATATAATTACCGGAAAACCATATGTAGAAAATACTAATACCACTCCATAAATAGGATACGCTTGTTGATATATATAAAAACCTATGTCACCAGCAATATTTTGATAGGGAATACGGTATCCAGCACTCAGTATTTTTGTAAATAATCCCGCAATAGTGAGGATAAATGCACCTTCCCATATTTTCTTTGTACTTACTTCGGATTGGACGCTCATCGCCCATCTCCTTCCTAATCAAATGCGCCTAATCGTATTAGCACCCCAATTTTTAAAGCTGTGCTAGAAGAATATCCTTTTTTAAAAAAAGTCGTGACACCCGTTAGATGCTTATCTTTATTCAGTCCCTCTGGATAAAGGTAACTAATTTCCAGTGTATTATAACATACTTCCCTTTTGAAAAGTCTGAGATAGTTGCCAATGGAGAGGCCTAAATTGAAGAAAAGGTAGCTTCAATAGCTACCTTTTCTTCAGTCATATTATTGTTCCATTTGTCGAGCTAAGAATCCAGCAGCTGTTTCTACTGCCTTTTGTTCAACTTCACCTAGAGTTTTTTCTTTGGAAAGGATTACGACAGCACCAATCGGGTCTCCATTTGCAATGATTGGCCCAACTGTATAAGAAGTAATGGTTTCTTCTGCTCCTTCAACAATCGATACTTGACGTTCATCCGTTTCAAGAACAGATGTCCGGTCCTCCATGGCTCTTTCTATTAATTCACTAATGTTTTTATTTAGGTATTCTTTTTTTGAACCACCCGCAACCGCTATAAATGCATCACGGTCACATATTAGAACTTGATGTCCTAAACTATCGAAAAGAGCCTCAGCATATTCCTTAGCAAAATCGCTAAGTTCACTAATTGGAGAGTATTTTTTTAGGATTACTTCCCCATCTCGATCAACAAAAATTTCTAGTGGGTCTCCCTCTCTAATACGTAATGTTCTACGGATTTCTTTCGGGATAACTACTCGACCTAAATCATCAATTCGACGAACAATTCCAGTTGCCTTCATTCTTATGATGCCTCACTTTCATCTGATGATTAAAGAATTGTGGTGATTATTGTACAATTTGTCTGCATTTGAATATATCACCATTTGTTGTTGAGATTAGTATCTATCACCTGCTAAATTCATATTCACGATGAGAGTGATTTTTCATATAAGGAAAAAAAAACCAACTACATGACATTTACATTTTCCTTTTTTACACCTTCTAGTCCTTTTACCATTTCATACAAAATACCAAGCCATTTATCAACATTCAAACCTTTTGTCTGAATTACTATTTTCAACTTACTACCTTCCATACCAAGACTAATCATTCTACCGAACGTATTACCTAATTGAAAGATCTTTTGTCCATCAATTTGATTACTCGATTCCTCGGATAAGAGAATTGTTACGTCTTGTTTTACTTGCTTAATGGAAAGTATTTGTTCGTTAATTGCATGGACTTTTATGGTAGCAATTTTAAATAAATATGCTACTTCTTCAGGGTACTCACCGAAACGGTCAATCATTTCTTCTTGTAGTTCCTCAATGTCATCCACAGTTGTAATACCTCTAAATCTCTTGTACATATCTATTTTTTGACGACCATCAGAGATATAGGAGTCCGGAATATAAGCGTCTACCTCTAAATCAATTTCAACATTCACTTGTTTTACCTGTGTTGGGTCTCCTCTTCTCTCCTCAATCGCCTCTTTCAGCATTTGAGAGTACAGGTCAAATCCTACAGAGTCGATAAATCCATGTTGTTGAGCACCTAATATATTTCCAGCTCCTCTTATCGACAAATCTCGCATTGCTATTTTAAATCCAGATCCAAGTTCGGTAAACTCTTTTATAGCTTGTAGCCTCTTCTCTGCTACTTCATTAAGGACTTTATCTTTTCTATAAGTAAAGTACGCATATGCAACTCGATTTGAACGACCTACTCGTCCACGGAGTTGATACAGCTGAGAAAGTCCCATACGATCTGCATCATGGACAATTAATGTATTCACATTTGGTATATCTACACCAGTCTCAATAATAGTAGTTGTAACAAGAACATCATATTGACCATCTAAAAAGTTTAATATAACGGCTTCTAGTTCATTTTCTGTCATTCTTCCATGTGCATATGCAATTCGGGCATCTGGAACGAGCATTGAGATTTCTTCGGCTTTTCGTTCAATATCCTCTACTCTGTTATATAGAAAGTATACTTGACCATCTCTGGCCATTTCTCGCTCAATCGCCTCTCTAATTAACTCGCCATTGTATTCGACAACATACGTTTGGACTGGAAAACGGTTTTCCGGTGGTGTTTCAATTACAGACAAATCACGAACCCCAAGCATAGACATATGCAAGGTACGTGGGATTGGAGTTGCTGTTAATGTTAAGACATCAATGTTGGCTTTCAATTGTTTAATTTTCTCTTTATGTGTTACTCCAAAACGCTGTTCTTCATCTATGATTAAGAGACCTAAATCTTTATACACAATGTCCTTTGAAAGTAAACGATGTGTACCAATTACAATATCAACAGTTCCTGCCTTTAAACCTTTGTTAACCTCTGTTTGTTGCTTTTTTGAACGGAAACGACTTAACAACCCTATAGTTATAGGGAAGTCCTGGAATCTCTCTCTCACTGTCTCATAATGTTGCTGTGCAAGGATTGTTGTTGGTACTAAAAGCGCAACCTGCTTTCCATCCATAATTGCTTTAAATGCTGCGCGTATTGCAACTTCGGTTTTCCCGTATCCAACATCTCCACAAAGTAGGCGATCCATCGGCCGTTCTCTTTCCATATCTTTTTTAATTTCGAGTATGGACCGTAATTGATCCTCTGTTTCCTGATAAGGGAAGGATGCCTCAAACTCTCTTTGCATCTCTCCATCTGGTGAATATGCATAACCTTTACTTGCTTCACGTTCTGCATATAGTTTTATTAGATCATCCGCTATATCTTGGACGGAGGATTCTACCTTTTTCTTTACACGCTTCCAATCAGTTCCACCAAGTTTATAGATCTTCGGCTCTTTACCTTCAGAACCTACATATTTTTGAACTTGTTCTATTTGTTCGACTGGTACATATAGCTTGTCGTTTCCTTGATAACGGATATGTAGATAGTCCTTATGGATTCCATTTATCTCAAGTGTTTCGATTCCTAAATATTTTCCAATACCATGGTTTACGTGTACTACATGATCCCCAACTTGTAATTCAGAGTAGCTTTTTATCCGCTCTGCATTTGAGAGCTTTTGTTTCCTCTTTGATTTTTGCATCTTTTTCTTAAATAGCTCTTCTTCTGTAATTACAGCCAGTCGTTGTAAAGGTAATTCGAATCCTGCTTGCAGATCTCCTACGAAAATTTGTGCTTTCCCATGTAGAACATCGCCATCACCTTTAACAGGTATGGCGTCTATCTCATAATCTGATAGCACTTGTTGTAACTTTTTAACCCGCTCCTCATTTGAACCAAGGAATATAACAGAGTAATTCCCTTTTTGCCATCTTTCAAGCTCTGCTTTTAAAACGTGCATTTGGCCATGAAAGTTCTGCATTTGTTTGCATGACATATTAAGTATATTCTGCGGACTAGTATGAGGTACATGTCGTAAGAATAGAGATAAATAGATCATTGGATGCTTTGACTTTTGAATCAGTTTCGCGAACTTATGTGAGAGCGTAACATCATGAATAATCTCTCCTTGAGATAACAGACTCGTCACCCATTCTGCTTCTTCTTTATCGAGACTTTCTGACATTTCCTGAATTCTACTAATTTCGTCTAAAATTACAAGGCCATTTGAAGGCAGATATTCTAGTAAACTAGCAGGTTGTTCATATACTAGCGAAAGATATTTGAACATTTGTTGTAGCATCTGACCATTTTTTAACTGCTCGAGTTCATATGAGATATTTTCGATTAAAAGCTCTTTTGCCTTCTCATCCTTAACCTTCTTTAAGCTTTTCGCAAGCCCCGCTTCTAGCGCTTGGATACCTTTAGTGAGTTGCTCTGGATTAAGTAATATTTCAGTTGCAGGACCAATCAAAATTGAATTAAGTTTTCCTTGGGACCGCTGATCTTCTAGTGAAAAGGTACGTATCGAATCGATTTCTGTATCAAAGAGTTCAATCCTGACAGGATTTTCTTCTGTTAATGGATAAATATCAAGAATGCCTCCCCTAACACTATACTCACCAGGGGCAGAAACCATTGAAACTCGTTCATATCCTATAGCTACTAACTTTTCTAGTGTCTCAGAAACCTCGATATCTTCCCCTACCGTAAATACTAATTGACTACTCATCCAAAGTTCTTTTGGGGGAATTAGCCTTTTAAGTCCAGCTATTGGAGCGACTATTATCCCCTTTGCATGTTGGCTCCAATAATTTAAAGCCTCAATCCTTTGACCTTTTAACTCAGGACTAGCAATTCCTATTTCAGAAGCAATAAGTTCGTTCACAGGATATAGAAATACTTCATCTTCGTGTAAAAGACCAGTAAGGTCTTCATATATTTTCTGAGCTTGGTAAAGATTGTGAGTAACCATTAATATCGGCTTGTTTGTTTGTCTATATAAAGCGGCAGCGACTACCGTACGGGACGAACCAGATAATCCTGCAATGAGCTGTTCCCGGAGCCCTTCATCTATTCCATTTAAAATTGATTTCAATTCATCATTTTGACTAACATAATGCCGTAATCCGTTTAACAACTTTGAACCTCCTCTCAAACATGTAAGTTAGGTGATTTTACCTGAAACTCACATCCCTTTGCCAACTTCTCTTAATTGTGATTTATTATATATTACTAACAAACAGAAAAATGCTTTGGTTTGTATAGGCCAAAGCTTTTCCTCTTATTGAATGAATGTTTCGTATTGGTGCAATTCCGGATTCCGGTTTAGTGCTTCCTGACAATCTTCACAAATTGTCTTAACATGTATTTCACCATTATTATTATATGATATCATTTCCTGCCGCTCTTGGTCAGTTAGTTGATGAAAGCCTAAACTTTCACTATGAATAGACATATTATCAATGCTGCCTACCTTAACACCACAATGTCTACAATGATAGTGTAATGACATCTGAATCCTCCCTCACTGATGGACTTAACTCAATGATATACACTTTCTAGTATAAACCGAGAAAAGATTCCTTATTCATTGTCTATCATTACAATCTATTTAGAATTGTACTCATTCATGACTTGTAGAAAAGGTGTAGTAAGCCACCTTTCAGCAGCATCTGCTGATTTTTGAATAGCTTCTTTTATATCCTGCACTTCTTCCTCTATGAAACGACCCAACACGTAATCAGATATCTTCATACCATTTGTTGGACGATCAACACCTATTCGAATTCGTTTAAATTCTTGTGTTCCCAGGTGGTTAATAATTGACTTCATTCCATTATGTCCACCAGCACTGCCTTTTTCCCTTAAACGAATCTTACCAACTGGTATGTCAAGTTCGTCATAGATAACAAGAATATCATCCGCTTCTATATCAAAGTAATCCATAACAGGCCTAACACTTTCTCCTGATAAATTCATATATGTAAGAGGTTTTAAAATTAGAACCTTCTCCCCCATGATTGACCCTTGTCCAAATACCCCATTAAACTTTGCCTTATCTAAAGGAATTTGAAGCCTTGTTGATAATTCATCAATCACTTTGAACCCGACATTATGCCTTGTTTCTTCATACTGTCTTCCAGGGTTCCCTAATCCCACAATTAACTTCATCATACTTCCCCCCATCTTACTATATCGACAAAAGGACGTAACCTACTTGGTTACGTCCAACCTTAGCTTATTTAAGTATACTATATTTTAAAAATCCTTACCTGTAACGAAAAGGTTATTCCGCTTCGTTTGTTTCTCGACCTTCAAGTGATTCAGGCTCTCCTGGCTCTTGTTCTTCACCAGTACTTATTTCCTCCTCTTGCTTAGGAGGTAGTATAGAAGCAACAACCTGAGATGTATCTTGATTAATCGTATACTTGCCATGTGAATTAATGTCTTCAAGCTTGATAACTTGTCCAACCTCTAGTTGAGAAATATCAATGTCAATTGTTTGCGGGATATCCATCGGGAGTGCACTTATCGATACTTGGTGAATCGATTGTTGTAAAACTCCTCCATCTTTTACCCCTGGCGCTTCTCCAACTAAATTAATATTTACATCAACATTTACTTCGTTAGACATATTAACCACTTTAAAATCAGCATGAATAATTTCACTTTTGATTGGATCTGTTTGTATTTCATGTAACATAACAGAATGCTGTTCATTTTCAAGTGCAAGCTTAATAATACCGTTTCTTCCAGTAGTGCGTATCGTTTTAATAAAATCAGCACTATTTACATAGATTGGTTTACTTTGATTTGTTCCATTCAGAACAGCCGGTATATTTCCAGCTTCTCTGATTTTTCGTATTGTTGAGTTTTTATCCTTTACTCTTTCAGTTGCTTGTAATATTGCAGACATTACTTACACACCATCCTTAGGATTTTTAGTCATATCTCTAAATTTCCCTTAAATTGGTGTGTCTAAACCTATTTTTTAATCAAATAACGTACTAACTGACTGTTCCTCGTGAACACGGATAATTGCTTCCCCGATTAATGCCGCGACAGAGAGTTCTTTAATTTTATCAATTTTCTTTTCTTCTGGTAAAAGTATTGTATTTGTTACTACTAGCTCTTTGATTTTAGAATTTTGGATTCTTTCAATTGCTGGTCCTGATAAAACAGGATGTGTACAACATGCATAAACTTCAGATGCGCCATTTTCAACAAGAGCATTAGCAGCCAGCGTAATTGTACCAGCAGTATCAATAATATCATCAATTAAAATTGCAGTCTTCCCTTCGATATTACCAACGATATTCATAATTTCCGCCACATTAGGACGAGGTCTACGCTTATCAATAATAGCAATTGGTGCCTTAAGACGATCTGCCATTTTACGAGCACGTGTAACACCACCGTGATCTGGAGATACGATAACAATATCCTCAAGATTTTTGGTTTTAAAGTAATCTGCCAAAATTGGCACGCCCATTAAATGATCAATCAAGATATCAAAGAAACCTTGTATTTGAGGAGCATGAAGGTCTAATGTAATTACACGGTCTGCACCTGCTGTTTCCAGTAGATTTGCCACTAACTTTGCAGTAATCGGCTCACGAGCACGTGCTTTACGGTCTTGTCTAGCATAACCGTAATAAGGCATAACGATATTGATTGTTTTTGCTGAAGCACGTCTTAAAGCATCAATCATAATTAATACTTCCATGATGTGCTCATTCACTGGTGCGCTAGTAGATTGAATTACATATACATCACACCCACGAATACTCTCTTCAATATTAATTTGAATTTCACCATCACTAAAACTAGTTACAGAGCACTTACCAAGTTCGACACCAACTGATTTCGCAATTTCTTGTGCTAATGGCGCATTCGAGTTTAGCGAAAAAACCTTTAAATTTGAATCACGGTATTGATTAGGCATTATCTTTTTGACCTCCAATTAGGAATTATTCTTTTGATTTATACGTTCAACATAGTTCTCTTTATTTACTTGACGTGCGCGAGCAATAGAAAGAGCGTTACTTGGTACCTCGTTTGTAATCGTAGATCCCGCTGCTACATATGCACCTTTTCCAACTGTAACAGGTGCAACTAAATTTGAATTACAGCCAATAAATGCGCCATCTTCAATTTTAGTTAAGAATTTATTTTTACCGTCATAGTTTACTGTTATGGAGCCACATCCGATATTTACATCAGAGCCCACTTCTGCATCGCCGATATAACTTAAGTGAGAGGCTTTACTTCCTTTACCAAAGGTAACTTTTTTCAACTCAACGAAGTTACCTATTTTCACTTCATCACTAATCATAGAAGCAGGACGAATATGAGCAAACGGTCCAATTGCTACATCATTTCCAATATTACTATCATGTGCAACAGAATGACGAATTACCGTTCTTTCTCCAATTTTACAATTCTTTATCTCTGTATGTGGTCCAATCTCACAGTCTGAACCAATTTCTACTTCGCCAAGGAGTACAGTACCAGGATGAAGTATTGTATCTTGTCCAATTAGTGCATCAGGGGAGATGTATGTATTTTCCGGGTCGATAATTGTTACACCATTCACCATATGTCTTTTATTAATTCGTTGTTTCATAAGCTTTTCTGCTTGAGATAGAGCAACTCGGTCATTTACTCCTAGAGTTTCATCAAATGAAACTGTTATGAAAGCTGATACTACTTCACCTTTATTTTTAAGTATCTCAATAACATCCGGCAAATAATACTCACCTTGTACATTTTCATTATCAACATGCTTTAGTGCTTCAAATAATGCCTCATTATCAAAGCAGTAAGTGCCAGTATTTATTTCAGTAATTGTACGTTCCTCGTCACTTGCATCTTTATGTTCAACGATACGTTCTACATGTCCACTAGAATCACGAACAACTCTTCCATATCCTGTAGGATCTTCTGCAATTGCAGTAAGAATGGTTGCTTTTGCGCCTACTTTTTCGTGCTGTATCACTAAAGCTTCCATTGTTTCAGCAGTTATAAGTGGGGTATCTCCACAGACGACTAGTGTTACACCTTTATCATTTTCTAAAACCGAAGCTGCTTGCATAACAGCATGTGCAGTGCCAAGTTGTTCTTCTTGTAGCGCATACTCACTTTTATCGCCAATTTGTGTTTGTACTTTTTCCGCTCCATGTCCAACGATCGTAACTAGCTTCGACAAAGAAAGCATAGAAATTTGATCAACTACATGCTGTACCATCGGTTTACCACAAACAGGATGTAGGACCTTGTATAGCTTTGATTTCATACGTGTTCCTTGTCCTGCGGCTAAAATTATGCCGTATCGATTTGTCATTTCCAAGCCTCCAAATCAAATTCACCTCAGTGAAGGTATGCCCGTTTTCCGAAATATAATATTTAAAAATCGAGACTCTTACACGAGGCGTTAACTTTATCAAGTCACATGTATTATTTTTTTGCATGATCCACCACTTTTAAAAGTGAGAGACTCAAGCAATAAAGTTAACCTTTTTATCCATTACGAATATATCTTAAAAAGAGACCTATTTCAAGGAAACTAATAGAAGTACTCAATATTTTTCTTGGAATTTTAAAAAATGATGTTTTTTAATAGAGGAATTTTTGCAGAATTTTTAATTCGGAGAAAATAAAAAGAGCCTAAACTTTGACGTAGGCTCTTTGATGTATTTACTTTTTAGGATGCTCCTGCTTCTTCAAACTCAACCTCTAACTCGCCTAAACGGTGATATTCAGCTAAAACGGCATCTTGAATCTTCCCGCGTGTGCTAGAGTTAATTGGATGAGCGATATCGCGGAATTCACCGTCTGGAGTGCGTTTGCTTGGCATTGCAACAAATAAGCCATTATTTCCATCAATTACACGAATATCATGAACCACAAATTCATGGTCTAAAGTGATTGATGCAATCGCTCTCATTCTGCCTTCGGTATTTACGCGGCGTAATCTCACGTCTGTTACTTCCATTCTGTTCACCACCTTTTCCCAAGATAAAAACTTAGTTATTCATATTCAACGGAAAATCCTAATTTCCTGCTAAATATTAAATAATTTTTTAAAAAAATTCATACTTTTTTGTGAATGAACAGAATATTGGTAAAAATACGTCTTATTTTACTAAGGCAATAACCTCTATTTCGACAAGTACATCCTTTGGAAGTCTTGCTACTTCTACAGTCGAACGTGCTGGTTTATGTACAGGGAAGTGCTTAGCATATACTTCGTTCAATTCAGCAAAGTCATCCATGTTTTTAATAAACACAGTAGCCTTTACTACTGTTTCTAAAGATGCACCCGCTTCATATAAAACACCTTGAAGATTCTTAAATACTTGTTCTGTCTGCTCTTTAATTCCCCCACCAACTAATTCACCCTCAGGTGTTAATGGTATTTGTCCAGAACTAAAAAACATATTATTTACTACAATTCCTTGTGAATAAGGACCAATTGCCTGTGGCGCAAGATTTGTTTGAACAGTTTTCATTATTCTTCCTCCACCTCGTCTTCAATTTTAATATTATGTAAATATGAAAAGTAATTCCCCTCTGTGACCTTTATTTGTTTTTCTTTTACATCTACATCCGTTAACTTCACCAACGAAATGTACTCATCAACTAGTCGTTCTTCAACACCTTCAGACTCTACCAACACACCAATTCCTTTTAGGTTAGCGTTGAATTCCTCGAGGATGTTAACCATCCCATTAATCGTTCCGCCAGCTTTCATGAAGTCATCTATGATGAGTACATTTGCTCCTTGCTTTAAGCTTCTCTTAGCTAAAACCATTGTTTGAATTCGTTTGGTTGATCCGGACACATAATTAATACTCACTGTAGAACCCTCGGTAACCCGACTATCGTGCCTTACAATTACTACAGGAACATCTAAAAAGGAGGCAACAGCATAGGCTAAAGGTATTCCTTTAGTAGCTACAGTCATAACAATATCTATTTCACGATTTGCATAAATAGACGCGAAAATTTTCCCTATCTTATTTACAACCCTTGGATCCCCAAGGATATCTGTAAGATATAAATATCCCCCTGGTAGAAGTCGATCAGGATTTGCAATAACATCACAAAGTCCGTTTACTACTTCTTTGGCCTCGTCTTCTCCCACTAAAGGAATAAATTTGACACCACCTGCTGCACCCGCTACTGTAACTAAGGTTCCGATCCCTTGCTGTTCAAACGTTTGTTTAATAATGGTTAAATCCTCACTAATGGAGGATTTAGCAGAATCATACTTTTCAGCAAAAAAGGATAGTGACACAAGATGTTGAGGATGCAAAAGTAAATGATTTGTCATATCAACAAGCCTACTACTTCTTCGAAACTTCATGGTATACCTCCAAAATCCGAATATTTTACTGATAATATACCACTAATATACGTATTTATTCAACCGTATTTCGCTCACCTAGCAAGCGAACAGCATAAACCTGGTCTGTGAATCCACGTAACCCATTATAAATACGCTGCATTCTAGACTCTCTTTGTACAAGTGCAAACACAGTTGGACCACTTCCACTCATTAGTACCGCATCTGCCCCAAATCGCTTCATTTGTTCCTTTATGTGAGCTACTTCCGGATGAAG
Organism: Ferdinandcohnia jepli; assembly: GCF_047246645.1. Lineage (NCBI taxonomy): Bacteria > Bacillati > Bacillota > Bacilli > Caryophanales > Bacillaceae > Ferdinandcohnia > Ferdinandcohnia jepli. The sequence goes on along the minus strand of NZ_JBFOKR010000028.1, from coordinate 18,582 downwards.
CTTCAATGTAACATCTTCCAGGACATTTCCTACCCGGTTACAAATACCCTCAAAATCCTTACTCTCAATCGCTTGAATCATACCATCTACATCAGGATGTTTTATATGATCTAGCGATAAGTTTCGATATACATCAGCTGTTGAAACACCTATTGTTGGTTTTGCGAGTATTACCCAACAATGCGGAGGTGCTTCGATATGTGTAATTTTTTCACCTCTACCTGTTGCCAATGCAGTGCCACCGTACACACAAAATGATACATCTGAGCCAATTTCTGCTCCTAAGGTAGCAAGGTCATCTAAACTAAGGCCTAATCCCCAAAACTTGTTTAAACCTCGAAGAGTTGCTGCTGCATCACTGCTTCCACCTGCTAGACCTGCTGCAACAGGAATAGTCTTCGTAATTGAAATGACCACACCTTTTTTTACGCCATATCGTTTCTTCAATAAATTTGCTGCCTGGTAGGCTAAATTACGACTGTCATCCGGTACAAAACGGTTATGAGAGATAACCTTGATTTCATCCCCTTCATACTCCGATAACTCTAGCCTATCTGCAAGATCAATTGTTGTCATGACCATACGAACCTCATGATAACCATCTGGTCGCTTATGTAACACATCAAGTGCCAAGTTAATCTTTGCTGGGGCTTTTACTAATAATTTCATGAAAACACCTGCTTTTAACGTAGTTCAATATTGACATTGTACCATAAAGTGAAAGTTTAACCAGTAGTCGTCCCACCCCTACAAAATGTATTTTTTTTACTAATCAAACATGTCGGTAAGAAGACCATTTATCAGCTTCTATATATAGAGAAAGCCGAAGCAAAAATGCTTCGGCGCCGTAGAAGAAATTCATTTATTGGTTTTTCATCTTATTGGCAAGCTGTTGCTGTCCAAGTTCAATTGCCCGCTTCACCATATTTCCGGCATCGCGTGACCGAATTGCACCCCAGCCTTCACTTTTTACAGTATCGTAAAAACCTAACTCTTTTGCAAGCTCCTCTTTGAAGCCTTCAGACATGATACCTCGACGTCTTCCCAATAGAGACAACCCCTTTCATATACCTACGACAATATTAGTATTTGAAAGAAAGTGAGTAGTTATATAATCAAGTTTTATCCTAATCACCCTATTTTAAACAAATAGGCTGTGAATTTTTGTGAAATTTTATTTGAAGGGTACCTTTTGTATACTTTTATATCAAAAGTTGCTTGTGGACTACTCTTTTTGGACAAAATAAAAAAGCAGCAAACCAATGTCTACTGCCCACTTATCGCAATTCTCCCAGTTGTTTCATCAAAGAAGGTTAATTGAACGGTTTCAGTTAAAATATCTGCATAACTATACGAAACACGTTCGAAGGAGTTTTCATCCTGATCTAATTCAATCACAAATACAGAGGGGTACGTTTCTGCGAGCACACCCGAGCGCTCAATCGTCTTTCTTCGACCACCATTTGCTTTTAACGTAAGTCGCTTACCTAAATTAGTATCTAAAGACCTTTTAATATCGTGCAAAGTTTTTGCCATATTACTCCACCTCACTATTCCTAGTATACCAAATAAACAACTATTAGTCAAACATAAAACTAAAATTATAACAATGATACAAAATACTTGTCAATGTATTTTTTCCTACAAATTTTTCACTTCACAAACAATATTTTGTACATTTTTTTTACTTTTATGTATATAAATTACGATTTGTTCAAGTCGACACTTTTCTCATATATCTTTTTTTCTAAAAAAATTTAGTTCTTTTTCAGTAACCTCCTTAATCATCTGGTAAATGTCTAATCGGTAATTACGTTTATAGACACCACTAGCAACTATAAAGCAAAAGAGATACTACCGGATCTCCGACAGTATCTCTCTATTCTATCTCGCTATGTTTTTGATATGGCATACCTGTTCGTAGTACCCCTTTTGTCTCAATTCCTCCAAGACCCTTTTCTCCAGTTAACGTATTGCGCAATACATCCCACACATTAATCCTCTCATCAAAAGGAGTAAAACTAATTTTTGCTACAATATACACCGGATCAAGTGCATGAATATTGACTCTTGACGGAGAGCTAGCATAGTTGGCACCTGCGCGGATTAATGACTCAAAATGTGATTGACAAGCTCCAGCGAAAATGACTAGTTGATCTAAATGAGGAACTTTCCTTCGTGCCTGTCGAACAGTTTGAACAAAATGCCTAGAATGTCGATATGCTTTCAAATCTGTTACTTTTCCTTTTGATTTTGAATATGCATCATGGCCCGTAATAACCAGTATGTCTGGTCTATATTTATTTAATAATTCATCTATTCTCTCAGGCATTTCTTTTTCATGACAATGCACCCCATAAACAGGTATACCGATTTTCTCATATAAATCCAAACACTTTTTTAAATAATTTGGATCTCCATCAATATGCAATACCCTACCTGGAATTTGAAAGAATTCCTGTTCATTTGTATAGCCGTTTGTAGCATGATATTCATTTTTCTGCCTAATTAATTGGTAATCTTGGCGAAAAAGTCTATACGAATTATCAACTCTTTCTCGTTCAACTAACTGTCTTTTCTGTTTTTCTCTTTCATCAATGATTACTACATCATCATAAGGAGCATCAGCAATAAGCCTTACTTCCTCACCATATAAATAGACAATTTGTTTATCTTGTACCTCAATAACTTTAAATAATAGATCATAATTATACGATTTACGGGCTACTATGTCGCCTACTTTTATTTCCATCCGTACCCACTCCAAATTCGAGGTGAAATCCCTACATTAGATGCCTACTTCCTAGCCTATGCAGATATTCTGGAAGTGGTGAGTGGATTAAGTAATGGTATTTGAGTGTCAGGCGCTGAAGTTTGTGTATTTGCCACTAATAAATGACAAATAGAATGCTTATAGTTGAAAAGAGAAACTACAAACTCATATCTCCATGCGTAGAGATGTGATTATAAGGTTAGTTAGCTGCTTTAGACTGTCATTCACATATAAGTGGTAGGTTTAGTAGTCTTGATGCTTAAAAACCGGTATATGGGCTTTAGCCTTGCTTCATTTTATCAAAAATCTCTTACCTTAGCCCTATTCGCTGATTTTATGGCCGAACATTGTTTAAACTCAGTGGTGGGATTACAAATGGATTTATGTTTTTTATTTTGGATTTACGATTTTTAAATTGGATTTATAATTTTTAATCTAAATTTACGGTTTTTAATTCGGATTTATGATTTTTAATCCAGATTTACGGTTTTTAATTCCGATTTATGATTTTTAATCCAGATTTACGGATTTTAATTCGGATTTATGATTTTTAATCCAGATTTACGGTTTTTAATTCGGATTTATGATTTTTAAACCAGATTTATGGTTTTTAGCAATTCCAGGCCATATTTTATTGCATTAAAAAAAGGCCACTGACGGCCTCTACATTTTTAACGTTTTATATAAAATATCACTTAGTCTTCCAAACTCTGCAATCGATAATGTTTCCCCACGTCGTTTTGAATCAATTTCTGCAGTTTGTAAGCAGTCTTCAATAACAGCTTTTTGTTCCTTGCCGTTTGGAAGGTTCGTTGTAAGGTTATTTAAGATTGTTTTCCGTCTCTGTCCAAAAGCTGCACGAACAACATCAAAAAAGAATTGTTCATTTTCAACCTCTACCGCAGGCTTTTCTCTTTTAAGCAATCGAATAACCGCTGAGTCGACATTCGGTTGTGGTACAAACACAGTTCTAGGGACTGTCATGACCGTCTCTGCCGTCGTATAGTACTGTATGGCGATAGATAGTGATCCGTAATCCTTTGTCCCCGGCTCGGCGGATATGCGGTCTGCAACCTCTTTCTGAAGCATTACAACTATACCTCGAAGCGGGAGTTTCTCTGTTAACAGCTTCATGATGATTGGAGTTGTTACGTAATATGGGAGATTAGCAACAACCATTATTTCTTCTACATCATTCATTTTTTCATTAATAACTGATTGTACATCTGCCTTTAACACATCTTGATGGATAACCTCTACATTTGGATAGGGAGATAATGTATCTGCAAGGATTGGTAAGAGACGACCATCAATTTCAAAAGCAACTACCTTCTTTGCTCTTTTAGCTAGTTGTTCAGTTAATGCACCAATACCAGGGCCTATTTCTATTGCTCCTGTTACTTCCGACACTCCTGCATGATCAACAATTCTATGTAGGATGTTCGTATCAATTAGAAAGTTTTGCCCTAAGCTTTTTTTAAAGGAAAATCCATGTTTTTCAAGTATTGTACGGGTTCTAATTGGCGTTGCTATATCTTTATTCACTTTGTTTTTCCCCCTGTAACACGTCCGCGACGGCTTTATCAAAGGCTTCCTTTGAAATTTGAAACATCTGCAGTCGCTTATATAATTGTTTTCCGTTAGTATAACCAATTTTCAAGATGACTCCTAGCTTTTCTCTGCGTTCTCTCGCCTTACTTCCTCCAATTAAACCAGCATGCAACAATGAATCATATTCAATTTCAGTTGTTACATCCTCCATTTCCTGCTTAACTGATTCTAACGCTCGGCGTATCGATTCTGGGGAAGCGTGTTCAACCCCAATCTTTCTACCTGATTTTGCAATTGCTTCAGTTTTAGGTAGAAAGGCGTGCTTACATCCTGGAACTGCATTCGCAACTATCTTACGAATTCTTTCACCAGGGTAGTCGGGATCTGTAAATACAATGACTCCGCGAACCTCTTGAGCATGCTTTATTCGTTCTAGTACTTCTTTATTTACAGCTGAACCATTTGTTTCAATTGTATCAGCATCAACAGCCCGTTTAATGGCTACTGTATCATCCTTACCTTCAACTACAATTATTTCCTTAATTTTTTTCATTTTTTATGAAACCTTTCATGATTTTCTACGTCTAACAATATAGATACAAATATTACATTATTATAACAAAAATGTTTCTTACATAAAAATCGATCCATCTGCTTTACCACTCTTACTCATAATGAACAAAAAAACAGAGGATATGTATCCTCTGCATTAATCGAGTATTTGAATTTTAACCTTTCGTTGACCCCAACGGTATGCTTGCGACTTTTCAGGGAAAAATACATCAATTTTGTTACCTTTGATATTTGTACCCTTATCAGCAGCAATCGCATAGCCATATCCTTCAACATATACCTTTGTTCCTAAAGGAATGACACTTGGATCAACAGCAATAACTTTTACATTTGGATTTGCTCTTAGATTAATACCAGTTGCAGTATAACCTGAACAGCCATTGCAATATGCAGTATACGCAGTTGAAGATACATAGAACTCTTTTACTACGTTTCCGTTCCCTGTACCACGAGATACTTGTTGTACTATTTCTCTTGTACCAACAGCAACAACACGCTCTTTGCTATCCTTTAATGTCTCAGTTTTAATTAGATTTCTCGAGACTTCTTTACCATTTTCAAGAACAACTTCATAGTGCTTAGCTACTTTACCTTCTTCACCGGCACTTACAACTTTTTCTTTGCCTTTATCGATGTTGCTATCTTTCTTCTTAACAACCGCATAGGCAACTGATTCTTCCACTACATCGGTGACTTTTTCTACGCGCACCACGTTTACAACACTATCAGCTGTAATCGTCTCTTCCATTCCTGGTTCTACTCGATCCAATTCATTTAGTGTTACCTTTTGACTCTTTAAAAAGTCAGCGACAGTAGTCGAAGTTGACCAAATCTGTTGTTCAGTACCGCCGTCATTTAACGTCAACTGAAATGCCTTATCTACAACAATTTTCATGTTCTTTTTTAAGTTGGCATCTAGTCCAGGATTGACTTTATCATGCTCGGAAACTTCTATATTCTGATTCTTGAATAGGGCGTCTACCGTTTTATCTGTTGTCCAAACCTTTTGAGACTGGTTATCTATTACAATTTCAACTGGAATGGCTGCTATCCATGACACTTTCATGTCATCCTTAATAACCGTATCCATTGAGGGTGTTAGTTCATCATGTTTACTAACTTCAACCTCTAGATCTTGTAAGACCTCGGCAACAGTTTTTGCGTGCGTCCTAATAACTTGCTCTTCACCATTTAATGTTAGAGTAACTGTATCCTTTGTAGTCTCATATGCAGCGTAGCCTGTTCCTGCTACAGCAAACACTAGAAAACTACTTATAGAGACTATTAATCTCTTTTTGTTTTTTGACTCGGAAAACAGTTTTTTCATGTTTTTAAACAAATGAAAAACGCCTCCTTCTCTCACGTGGATTATATGATAGTAACTAAGATTCTGTCAACCCCACCCCTTTTCAACCTGACCGTATTCAATATTATGCAAGAGTCAATTTTAAAAAGGAAGATTAAGTTATCGACAAAGCTATAGTATGACGAGAAGGAGACTTGTAGAACTTTTTCTAACTCACTCATTATTGGACAAGTAGTCCTACTTCTTGACAAAATTTACTATCAGTTTATGCCGAAAAATCTTTTTGCATTGTCGGATGTTTTTTGTGCTATTTCTTCAAAAGTAGTACCTTTTAGCTCTGCAAGTTGCTCTGCTACATATTTAACATAGCTTGGTTCATTTCTTTTTCCACGGAATGGATGTGGGGTAAGGTAAGGGCAATCCGTTTCAATTAGTAAGCGATCTAATGGAATTTCAGCGGCTACTTCCTTAGGCTTTTTGGCATTTTTAAAAGTAACCGGTCCACCAAACGAAATATAAAAGTTCATGTCCATACACTGCTTCGCAACTTCTAGACTACCTGTAAAGCAATGCATGATGCCCCCAACTTCGCTAGCATTTTCTTCTTGTAAAATCTCGACTATGTCGGCTGTAGCTTCACGGTTGTGAATAATTATTGGTAATTTTACTTTTTTCGCTAAAGCTATTTGTTTTCGGAAAACTTCTTTTTGTATATCCTTTGGAGACTTGTCCCAGTAATAATCTAGGCCCATTTCTCCCAAAGCTACTACTTTAGGATGCGCTGATAGTTCTTCAATCCATTTCAAATCCTCATCTGTCATATCAATTGCATCAACTGGATGCCAACCTACAGTGGCATATATAAATTCATATTGGTCTGCCAATTCAATAGCTCGCGTAATTGTTTCTCTATCAAAGCCTACTACGACAATTGTAGAAACCCCTTCTGCCTGGGCTCTTTCAATGACCTCTTCAAGATCATCCTGGTACTGAATGGCATTTAAATGAGCGTGTGTATCGATCAACATGGTTAAATCCCCTTTATTTCTATGTAAAAGGGACAGACTGGTATCTGTCCCCTCCATTTTATTTTACTTTTGCACCATTTGGTAAGCTTTGGTCAATCGTTGCTAATGAAAGCTTTCCGTCAACTGAACCCGCTAAAATCATTCCTTGAGATAATTCACCGCGTAGTTTTACAGGCTTAAGGTTTGTCACACAAATAACCTTTCTCCCTACTAAGTCCTCTGGAGTGTAATATTTAGCAATACCTGAAACTACTTGCCGTTTTTCAAACCCTAAGTCTAGCTGAAGCTTTAAGAGTTTATCTGCTTTTTTAACAGGTTCCGCATGCAAGACTTCTGCAACACGAAGTTCAACCTTCATAAAATCATCAATCGTTATTTCTTCAGCTTGCTCTATTTCTTGTACAGGCTCTTCTTTTTTAGTTCCGCCCTGCATTTGATTTTTTATATACTCTACTTCGTCTGCAATCTCAAGGCGTGGGAAGATCGGATTCCCTTTCGTCACTTGGATTCCTTCTTGTTTTACGCCAAACTCAGATAAACTATCCCATGTTTTTAAGGATTCATCATTAAAACCAAGCTGTTCGAAAATCTGACCAGGTGTCTTAGTTAAAAACGGTTGAAGCATAACAGCTGAAAAACGTAGTGATTCTGCTAAATGGCTCATAATCGAACCTAGTTCATCTTTTTTCGCCTCATCTTTAGCTACAACCCATGGCTGTGTTTCATCAATATACTTATTTGTACGGCTTATGAATTGCCATAGAGATGTTAGTGCTACAGAAAACTCCATATTCTCCATTGCTTCTTCATATTTTGATACCGTATCAAAAGCAAAATTTACAAGTTGAGTATCAAATTCTGATTTACTGCCATCATATGTTGGAACGGTTCCCTCAAAATATCGTTGTACCATTGCAACTGTACGGTTAAGAAGATTTCCTAAGTCATTCGCAAGATCAAAGTTAATTCTTTCTACAAAGCCCTCAGGAGTAAATACACCATCCGCTCCAAATGGAACCTCACGCAATAAGTAATAACGAAGAGCGTCTAGTCCATATCTGTCAATTAATGTAACAGGGTCAACTACATTCCCTTTTGACTTAGACATTTTTCCATCCTTCATTAATAACCAACCGTGCGCAAATACTTTCTTTGGTAATGGCAAGTCTAGTGCCATTAGCATAATCGGCCAATAAATAGTATGGAAACGAACAATTTCCTTTCCAACTAAATGTACATCAGCAGGCCAATATTTCAGATACTTACTATCATTATTAGTCCCATAACCTAACGCTGTAATATAGTTAGATAATGCATCAATCCATACATAAATAACATGCTTTGGGTCTCCAGGAACCTTTACTCCCCAATCAAAAGTAGTTCTTGATACTGCTAAATCCTCAAGTCCGGGCTTAATGAAGTTATTAATCATTTCATTTTTTCTAGACTCCGGTTGGATAAAGCTCGGATTTTCTTCATAATACTGAAGAAGGCGGTCCACATATTTGCTCATTTTAAAGAAGTAAGACTCTTCTTTCACTTTCTCTACAGGGCGGTTACAGTCTGGACAATTTCCATCTACTAACTGTCTTTCTGTATAGAAAGATTCACAAGGTGTACAATACCATCCTTCATACTGATCTAAATAAATATCTCCTTGATCAACAAGCTGTTTAAAAATTTTCTCTACAACTTCTTTATGGCGTGTCTCTGTTGTACGAATAAAATCATCATAGGATATCTCAAGCTTTTGCCATAACTCTTGAATTCCCGCTACAATTTCATCTACATATGCTTGCGGGGATACACCTTTATCTTCAGCAGAGCGCTGTATTTTTTGCCCGTGTTCGTCAGTTCCTGTTAAGAACATTACATCATATCCACGTAGTCTTTTATAACGAGCCATAGCATCTCCAGCTACAGTTGTATACGCGTGTCCAATATGTAATTTCCCACTTGGATAATAAATGGGCGTTGTTAAGTAAAATGTTTTATTTTCTTGAGTCATTGATAGACCTCCTCTTATAAATACCTGGAGCAAGACATTATTAACCATCTATTCCTATTATATCAACAAAATATACCTAAAAAACAGGTTGTATGTCAATTTATGAAATACTCTTCTAATATGCCACTATGATAATTTATCATTAAAAATTTCATTATCGACAAAATCTTTAAGGAGAATGTAGAATTTTGTCGAAAAAACGAAAATTCCATTTGCCTATTATGGTACAGAAAATGGCAATAAATTCAAAGATCGAAGACAGGTATTTTTGTAGAAACCCTGCTGTTATAAGACATTGATTTACATGTTTATACATTTTTTATATAAATTGTGTGGAAAAACGATTGACGTTTATTGGAAATGTTGATATTATAAACACGTAAGCATTTTGTCGAAAATTGACGATAAAGAGAGAAATATAAGAGTTTTGAGAGGAGAAAATATAAATATGAAATCTACAGGTATCGTTCGTAAGGTTGATGAACTAGGTCGAGTTGTAATTCCTATTGAGCTTCGTCGTACATTAGACATCGCTGAAAAGGATGCACTAGAAATTTATGTTGATGATGATAAAATCATCCTTAAAAAATATAAGCCAAATATGACTTGCCATATCACTGGTGAAGTTTCAGACAATAACTTTACACTTGCTAATGGTAAAATTATTCTAAGCCGTGAAGGTGCTGAACAAATTCTTCAAGAACTTCAAGCTAACCTTGCTACTGCAAAGTAATAGATAAAAGCTTCTCAATTGAGAAGCTTTTTTTATATCTCATGATATTCTTGATAGACTTCTCTTTTCTGTATATTTCGGTCTTTTGCTACCTTTTTAATAGCATCTTTTGATGAAATTGACTCTTTTTCGATATAATGGTTAACATGTTCAATTACTGATAATTCTTCCCACCACTGTTCAGCCTCTATTTCAACATTTTGTAAAGAACCTTCGACCACCAAACAGAATTCTCCTCGTATTGTATCTTCATTTGCCCACGTATGAAGCTGTTCTAAATCTCCACGAATAAACTCTTCAAACTTCTTCGTTAGCTCTCTTGATACGGTAATTTTGCGGTTACCTAAAACCTCTAGCATAATCTGTAAAGTTTCTTTTAATCGGTGCGGCGCCTCATAAAAGATAAGCGTTGCTTGTATATGCTTAACACTTTCTAATTGTTTACGTTTTTCCTTCTTCTGACGATCTAAAAATCCATAAAAGTAAAATGGTTGAGTTGTTACACCTGAAGCTATAAGCGATGTTAACGCAGCATTTGCACCAGGTAGAGGTACTACATAAAATTGTCGTTGAACTGCTTCAACAACAAGCTCATAGCCAGGATCAGAAATCGTTGGCATTCCTGCATCACTCACCAATGCTACATCTTTTCCTTCTTGTAGAATTCCAATTATTTTATCTCCACTAACTTGCTTATTATGCTCATGGTAGCTAATAACGGGGGTATCTATTTCAAAATGATTACATAGCTTTTTTGTTTGCCGTGTATCTTCAGCAGCAATTACTGCAGATTCTTTTAATATCTTTATTGCCCGAAACGTCATATCCTCTAAGTTACCGATAGGTGTTGGCACTAAATAAAGGGTGCCATATTCATAACTTGCTTGAAAGCTTTTTTGCTGCCACATACTGCTCCTCACCTTCCATAGCCATTACTCGTTCCTTCTCTGGACGATTTAGCTTCTTAAAACGATACTCTGCACGTAGAGCTTCTCCTTTGGTTTCATACTCCCTCACATAACGTACTGTAACAGGACCTCTTCCTCTCGTGTACTTAGCCCCTTTACCTTCATTATGCTTTCTAACTCGTTGTTCTACGTCAGTAGTGTAGCCTGCGTAATATGTACCATCCCTACATTCAACAACATAAAGATAATGTTTATTCTTCTCCATACAAAATCTTCCTTAATTCTTTGGTATACTCATTTTTTTCATTGTATACATAAAGCGGCGGTAGAATCTTTAAATCTGCATTACCATCTTTTATACCTTCAATTAAAATCGTATTTGCCTCTTTTCCCATTCTTGGATAAACAAATTGAAGACGCTTAGGTTCAATACGGTATTGCCTCATAAGCGTTACAATATCCAATAACCTTCCTGGACGATGAACAAACGCAACCTTTCCTCCTTGCCTCACCAATTGACTACTTACTCGTACAACATCTTCTAATGTACAAAATATCTCATGTCTGGCAATAGCCAAATGTTCATTTTTATTCATCTCTTCGGTTTTCGGTGTTGGAAAATATGGAGGATTACAGGTTACAACATCATACTTTCCATGTCCAAGTTGGGCAGGCATGTCCTTTATATCTCCATGTATAATGGATAATCGGTCTTGGAGTTGATTATAATCTATACTTCTTTTTGCCATATCATAGATACGTTCTTGTATTTCAACACCTGTTATTGTCCCTTTTGTTCGTTGACTCAATAATAAAGGAATAACACCATTACCCGTACAAAGATCTATGATAGTTCCCTTTTGTATTGGGACATACACAAACCTGGCTAATAAAACTGTATCTAAAGAAAACGCAAATACAGATGGACTTTGGATTATTCGTAAGTTTTCTGCAAGTAAGTGGTCTAATCGTTCATCATTATGTAATTCAGTCATTCCTTATCCCTTTCCTCACTATTATCTTCTTATTATAATGCTTTTTTGAAAAAAATGAAAAAACCCTCCCAGATGGAAAGGTTCTCTTCACTACTTCTTATTTAAAAAAGATAGACAGAATAAGCAGTCACCATCTGTACGAACACTACCATAATGCACATTACAAATATGGAAGCCTTCTTGATAGAGTCTGGCTAAATTATCATATCCTTCACCAATATCAAGTTGCTTTGCTTCTTGTGTGGTTTTACTAGCTTTCTCAGTTTTCTTTTTTGAAATGGATTGGTCTAGTCGACGACGTAAAAGGTCATTCTCCATTCGCAAATGATGATTCTCTTCAAGTAATTGTCCAAGATGCTCTTTTAATTCTCCTAGTTGAGTGTATAGATTTCCTATTTGTTTCTCCATACTACTAACAGATTCAAAAATATCTTTTTTGTCCACGTACTCCACCTCGTTATTCTGTGGCTTGAATCGAAATCGCTCCTTCTTTTAGTAGTTCCTCCCACGTATACTCGACAACACGTTCGCGACCGACTAATTCTAACTGTAAAACACGTTCTAGAATATTAAGACCCACAACTTTTCCAGTGCCACTTGTTGTTTCAATTACATCACCAAGGTCTGGAAGCTGTTCTTTAGCACTTTCATATTCATCATTTTCATATTTTAAACAGCACATTAATCGACCACATAAACCTGATATTTTAGTAGGATTTAATGAAAGGTTTTGATCCTTTGCCATTTTAATTGAAACAGGCTCGAAATCACCTAAGAAGGTTGAACAACAAAGCATTCTTCCACAAGGACCTATTCCTCCAAGCATTTTCGCCTCATCACGTACTCCTATTTGTCTAAGCTCAATTCTCGTACGGAAAATAGCGGCTAAATCTTTTACTAATTCTCGGAAGTCAACTCGTCCATCTGCAGTAAAATAGAAAATAACTTTGTTTCGGTCGAATGTATATTCCACATCGACTAGCTTCATATCAAGGCTATGTTCAACTACTTTTTCAAGGCATACATCATAGGCCTCTTTTGCAGCATACTTATTTTCTTCAACTATCAATTTATCTTTCGTGTCCGCAATGCGAATCACTTTCTTTAAAGGTAGAACGATATCATTTTCGTCAACCTGTTTTTTATTTATAACAACTTTTCCAAATTCAATTCCCCTTACTGTCTCGACAATAACATACTCGCCATCAGGAATTGTGAAGCCATTTGGGTCAAAGTAATATATTTTACCCGCTTTTTTAAAGCGTACACCAACTACATCATACAAGCTTTAATCCCTCCTGTAACTTTATTACCAATTGCTCCATTAACAAATGTGGATTCATGTTGGTGTGGAGACGACGCTTCGCCTCTAATACTGCGGTTATCTGATCACTAATTCGTCTACTCGACGTTTGTAGTGCATACTGTTTAAAGCTATCAATCTGGTCATGAAATACAACTTTTTGATCATTCCCTAGCTGAATATATAATAAATCTTTATAAACTAGCAATAATATATCTAAACCAAATCCAAGTTGTTCCTTTTCTTTAAAATGAGGAAGCCACTGATCCTGTACAAAAAAGAATGCATTGGTTGGTCTTGTATTCAGTATTTCATATAATTGTATCACTAACGTACGGGACTGTCCAAACCAAGTGTCCGTACTTAATGTGCGTGCTTCTTCCAGGTTGTTTGTTGTATGTGCAACAAGCGAAGAAACTGCAGGTGAAATCCCTTCTTCTATTAGCTGTTGGGATATTACCTTAGGTGCTAATGGTTTAAAAGATAATACCTGGCATCTAGAAAGAATTGTATTTAATATGCGATGAAGTTGCTCAGTTAAAAGAATTGCGACAGTTCGGCTATTTGGTTCTTCTAGGAATTTCAATAAACTGTTCGCTGCATTAGCAGTCATCTTATCAGCATCTTTAATAATATAAATTTTCTGGTTTGATTCCACACCTGTTTTCGAAAATTCCTCTTGTAGGGCCTGGATTTGCCATTTTTTTATGGACAGCCCATCTGGTTCAATTAAATGAACATCAGGGTGATTTCCTGAGGATATTCTTCGACAATTTGCACATTCATTACATGGCTTATAGTCGATTGGATTGAGGCAAAAAAGGCTTTTAGCTAAGAGATAACCAACCTCTTTTTTCCCAGTCCCTCGACTACCCTCAAATAAATAGGCATGGGCCACTCGATTCTTTTTTAGACTATTTCCAACCATTTTTAAAACCATTGGTTGATATTCCTCAAGCTGCTCCCATGTCTTTTCCATCACATATCACACTCTCACTTACGTATACAGATTTATTAAAAGGCCTTTTATAATTCCAACCTTACCAAGAATATTTATAGAGTCCTTTTCTTGTTCGACCATGCTTTTTGTTATACTTGTTAACTCTTTATCAATTTCTTCTACTAACTTATGTGTCCTACTTTGCCCATTCGAATTCCAGCTATGAGATTGCTTGATATCCATCCCATATTCAACCGCCTCATGTATAAATCTCTTTACAAGAGATTTATAGGCAGCGAAGTCTTTAAAAGTTTGTGAGCGAGATAACCGATCACCGGCAAAGTCAATTTCAGCTAACAGCTTAGTAAGTTGCTCCATATGAAGCTTATTTTCTTGTTGATGAACCAACTTACTAAATTTAGTGTTTTCTTGTACCTTACCAGTAAGTTGCGCTTTGTTTTTATCTATATTTACACGTACATCTTGATTTATTTTCATGAGTGAACACCTTTTAGACGTTTAAAATTGATGAAACTGATCAATTGGTAAAACAAAAACGGTCGCTCCACCTACTTCTACTTTCACAGGAAACGGAACAAAAGAATCAGCATTTCCTCCCATAGGTGAAACAGGTGCGATTAGTTGATCACGATGCTTACAATTTTCCTTAATGATATCCAGTAGCTTATTTACCCGTATATCCTCTGTACCCACTAAGAATGTAGTGTTTCCAGATTTCAGAAACCCGCCTGTAGTAGCAAGTTTTGTTGCACGAAAATTGTGCTCAACTAACGCTTGTGATAATCGGTTGCTGTCTTTATCCTGTACAACTGCAACAACTAGCTTCATCATATTGCCTCCTTATATTTTATCACTAATTACCCATTACTTCATATTACGAAATTTGGTAACTGTTTGTGCTTTTGTCCATTTAGTTGTTTCTATTCTATAACAAGTATAGACAGAACGAAAACAAAAACCTCAAAAATCATCAGACTTTTGAGGTAATTAATCCATTCTTATTTACTTTTAAGATGTTCTTCAATAATTTGCAATACTTCACTGGTAACTATTTCAAGTGAATTTTCAGCATTTACTTTACGGAACCTCTCATTAAAACGCTCCGCTAAGAGGTGATAACCTTCGTATACCTTCTGATGAAAATTCATATTTTCTAGATCTAACCGATTTACTTCACGAGAATCATTTTTACCGATTCTTGTTAATCCTTTTGCAGGATCTATGTCAAAGAATAAAGTAAGACTTGGCATCAGACCATTAATAGCAAACTCATTTATAGATAAAACTTCATCAATACCTAGCTCTCGTGCATGGCCTTGATATGCTAATGAGCTGTCTATAAAACGGTCACATAAAACAACTTTTCCTGCTTCCAAAGCTGGGATAACCTTTTCAACTAAATGCTGTCTTCTTGAAGCTGCGTATAGTAACGCTTCGGTCCGACTATCCATCTTTGTATTATTTCGATCAAGAATAACCGATCTAATTTGTTCTGCTATATCAATTCCACCTGGTTCTCTTGTGGAAACAACGTCATACCCTTTTTTTATTAACTCTTTTTGAAGAATTCCTAAAATAGTTGTTTTACCTGCTCCTTCAGGTCCTTCAAATGTTATAAAATACCCTGCCACACTGCTCAATCTCCTTCACTTCACTCTTATGCTGCATACTCATAAGAAAGTAATTTGTAGTCGTCATGGTCTACTATTCTAGTATAGTAATCAATCTACTTTCCATGTCGCCACCTTGAAACCGTGCTCCTGAGTCTATATATGTAGATAGTAATTCAATATGCCCTTCTGTAATACGCTCACCCTCCATAAGAATTGGTATTCCTGGTGGGTATGGCACAATCATTTCTCCGGAAATTTTTCCTACGGCTTGCTTAAAGGAAACAACCTTCTTATTGTACCCTTTAATCTCATTATAGAAAATAGGAAGAGTCGTAATTTTTTCTGATAAGTTCGTTTGTTGTCTAAAACGTTTCTTTTCTACCTTAAATCCTTGAAGTTGTCCTTTAATTTTGTTAACTACTTCTTCATAGTCAACAGCTTCCGTTAATGGTAAAACAAATAACACATTGTTTGGGTCTGCTAATTCCGTAAAGACCCCGACTTCCTCAAACAAACTTTGTAACTGATACCCGTTGTACTTACACTGACTTTGTATTGTTATTTTTAATGAGTCGGTGTGAACTCCCGTTTTTTGGGATTCAATCACGGTAATTTGAGGAATCTTTAGCAATTCTTCCTTAAACCGTAATATCTTCTCAATAATTTGTGTAGTTCCTTCTTTTTTATAGTTAGCAAGATGATATCTAGCCAAATCAAGAGAAGCCATTATTGGATATGATGGGCTACTCGACTGCAGCATTCGTAAATATACTTCTACTGACTCTTTCGAAAGTAACTTGCTATTCCAGTGTAAATAAGATCCCATTGTCATTGCTGGGAGGGTCTTATGTGCAGATTGGACAACAATATCTGCTCCTAAGGTAATAACAGATGGAGGGAACCCATCTACTATAAAATGTGCTCCATGAGCTTCATCGATAAGAACAGGGATTTTATGAAGGTGAGCAAGTTCGATGATGCCTGCAAGTTCTGAAGGATTGCTCATTCCATAATAGTTTGGGCTAGTTAAAATAATTGCTTTTGCATTCGGATACTCACTCAAAGCTCTTTTAACAGTATCATAAGAAACAAAAGAGGCTACTTGAGCTTCATCGTCAAACTCAGGGCTTAAAAAAATCGGGCGTGCTCCAGATAGCTTTAGCCCGTTTAAAATGGATTTATGAGAATTTCGTTGGACAAGTACAATATCATTCTGAGAACATACAGATAAAATCATTGCTAGGTTGCCAACTGTTGAGCCATTTACAAGAAAGTAACTTCTCTCAACCCCATATAAATTTGCGGTTAACTGTTCCGCCTCTAATATCACCCCTTCAGGATCATGAAGATCATCTAACCCTGAAATTTCTGTTGCATCTATCTGTAGAAGCTTTTCATAATAATCAAGTCCAAAGCTTGGAAAGTTTTGTCCATACTTATGCCCTGGTACGTGCATCGATATTGTCAGTCTTTTTGAATGATTGCTGAGTGCATTAAATAAAGGTGTATTTTGTTGATTCATATAAGGTAACCTTCCGCTGTATTTATTCCTTATTATAAAACAAAAAGATGGACCTATACTAGGTCCATACAAAACTATGAATATATCTCCGGTGTTGACACCTTTTTTAATTTTGTTAAGTAATACTGATACTTTGGATCATTTGTCTCTGTATGGATTATATCTTTCTCACAATCCAAGCATATGAATCTTGTATAAAGGTGTATGCCTCTATGTTTCTCTTGCTCACATATAATACACGTTTCCCCAATATTCTTTATATTTGCCAGTGAACTCACTGCCTCCACCTCCATACACACATTCTTTCCGAATACCACAAAATGTATACACAATTTTAAAAATAAAGAACAGTACATCTTTAGTAATCTATGAATATGAGTAGCTAGTTTGTGTATGTCTTGTTTGGTGAGGGTGAGGATTATTAATAGCAGGGTTTGAACTTTAAATTTGTACTAACTTATTGGGTGGTTTCTCAGGATATTTGGAGAGGGAGTTTCTTAGAGAAGGGCTTTTTACTAAAAAGTCAGGCACAGTTGCATTGAGGGATACCTTTGAGGGGGTTTGGTATTGATTTTTATTGGAAATAACTAATTTTATTCTTTTGTATGGGGTTTTCCGCTTATGTATGATTGGTTTTGGGAGCATTACGATTTTTAATTTGGATTTACGATTTTTAATTGAGATTTACGGTTTTTAATTCGGATTTACGGTTTTTAATTCGGATTTACGGTTTTTAATTGAGATTTACGGTTTTTAGCAATTTTTAGGTCGGTATCTAGTTAAAATTAAAAAGGCCAGCCTAATTTTAGCTGGTCTCCTAACGATAAGAAAATAACTTACGCGTAGGTTCATAAAATACTGGGGAGAAGTTACCTTTTTACTCTTTTTCGTTATTACTAAAGGTGATTTTAATTAATTTAGTCTCCAAGTATCGAAGATCTCCGTAACTTCCTCGTCAGTTGTTATAATAAAGGGTGAGATAAATCGCTTAGATCACAACTTATGCATGTTATTTGGAATTTATGCACGTTAAATCAAATTTGTGATTTTATTTTGGTTTTATGCACGTTATATTAAATTTGTGCACGTTAATCAAAACTTATGCATTTTAACAATCTTTCCAGGCTATAGTACATAATCAAAACATAATAGAAAACACCAGTTACATTAAAACCTTTTTATTAACACAAAAAAGACCAGTCACCAACTGGTCTTTCTCTCGTGCCTAGCGCGTCCTACTCTCACAGGGGCAATGCCCCAACTACCATCGGCGCCGAAGCTTAACTTCCGTGTCCGGTGGTCGGCTTC
>NZ_JBFOKR010000027.1:0-50273 GCF_047246645.1 Ferdinandcohnia jepli | reverse complement strand
GTCCCGTGGTGTAGCGGTTAACATGCCTGCCTGTCACGCAGGAGATCGCCGGTTCGATCCCGGTCGGGACCGCCATATTTTTTGAAAACCGAAACAGGATGTTTCGTTTTTTTTTGCCCAAAAGTTGAAACATGATAGGATTAGTCAAATATTATGTAAATTTGCTATCTATTTTTGAAGATTTTGTTGAAATAATGTAAACTAAATACACAACATGAATCCTTAGGAGTAGTCCTAAGGATTTTTTTAACTAGAACTCAAGTTTACAAAGAGTTGCACTATAGTTTATGTATATAGGAGTGAATAACTTGGCAATTCAAGATGAATTTGCTTTTATTGATCGAATAAAGCCAGTGCGAACGTTCCAAACAGGTCTATTAACTGGAATTGGAGATGATGCAGCTCTTTTTCGTCCAGTACAAGATATGGAGCAAGTTATCTGTATGGATACAATGGTAGAGGGTGTTCATTTTACTACTGATACAATGTCACCTTCCCAAGTAGGGTATAAAGCGTTGGCCGTAAATATAAGTGACATTGCTGCAATGGGCGGCATTCCAACTTTTTATTTAGTATCTATTGCCATTCCAAAAAAGTGGAGTGAAGCTGATCTGTTATCTATTTACGATGGTATGGCAATGCTGGCAAATAAGTATAAAATGGACTTAATTGGTGGTGATACTGTTTCAATTGCGGATACATTAACAGTAACAGTGACTGTTCTTGGAGTAGTAGAGAAGGACAAACACCTTTTAAGAAGTAATGCTAAGCCGGGGGACATTGTATTTGTAACTGGCACTCTCGGTGATTCTGCTGCAGGGTTAGAGCTACTTTTACATAAAGGAAAAGAGTTTTCATTTTCTGAGCACGAAAAAAATCTTGTATCGAAGCATCAATATCCAGAGCCGCAGGTTGAGATTGGTAGAACTTTGTCTAAACTAGAAAGAGTGTCATTAAATGATATAAGTGATGGTTTAGCTAGTGAGGCTAACGAAATAGCTAAATCTAGTCAAGTTGTTATTACGATTAACGAAGAACTGATACCATATAGCGAGTCTATTAAAGAAGTGGCGAAAAGCAAGTCTCTTGAATATGCCTTATATGGTGGAGAAGATTTTCAGTTGGTAGGTACCATGTCACCTACTGACTGGCAACATGTGAAAAAGGTATCTGATCAATCAGGGCTGCCTATTAAAAAGATTGGTACTGTATCAAGTGGTGAACCAATCGTTTATCTATATAGAGATGGAACTTATTATACAATTGATAGAAAAGGATATAACCATTTTACAAAATAGGGTGAGGTAATGGAAAATTATGAACTAGTTACAAACAGTCCAGATGAAACTTTGAATTTTTCGCTTAGGTTAGCTGAAAAATTACAGCCTGGTGATGTTATCACGCTTGAAGGGGATCTAGGTGCAGGTAAGACAACTTTTACAAAGGGGCTTGCAAAAGGTCTTGGTATTACAAGGACAGTGAATAGTCCAACATTTACAATTATTAAAGAGTATCAAGGTCGCTTACCCCTTTATCATATGGATGTTTATCGACTTGAAAATAGTGATGAGGACTTAGGATTTGATGAATATTTTGAAGGGGATGGAGTCACTGTTGTTGAATGGGCCCATCTTATTGAAGAGCAACTTCCCAATGAACGACTTATCATATCAATTGAGCATCAAGGTGATACTTCACGGAAAATTTCTGTTACACCTTTTGGGGCTCGATATCAAGAACTTTGTAAGGAGATTTTTATCTAATGAAAGTATTATCAATAGATACATCAAATTATGTTTTAGGGATTGCGCTGCTTGAAGGGGAAAAGGTTGTAGGCGAATTTATAACCAATCTTCCTAAAAATCATTCGGTTCGCGTCATGCCAGCAATTCAACAGCTGTTACAAGAATGTGGTATACGGGCAAATGAACTTGAAAAGATTGTTGTAGCTAAAGGTCCAGGGTCTTATACAGGTGTTAGAATTGGGGTAACAATTGCTAAAACGCTAGCTTGGTCATTGAATATTCCATTAGTAGGTGTCTCTAGCTTAGAAGTCGTGGCCGCCAATGGTAGGTATTTTGACGGTGTTATATCCCCGATTTTTGATGCAAGAAGAGGACAAGTGTATACAGGACTCTATCGATACCATGGCCAAGATTTGTATTGTGAAAAATCAGATCAAATTATTCTTTTAACAGATTGGCTAACTGAATTAAAAAGTGAAGAAACAAAGGTTTTATTTATCGGAAACGATTTACCTATACATGAAGAAAAAATAAAAACAGGATTAGCTGAACTTGCATATGTTGCACCATATACAGATTGGAATCCTAGACCAAGTGAACTCGCTTTACTTGGAAGGAATAGAGAGCCTGAGGATGTTCATACATTTGTACCAAACTATATTCGTATGGCAGAAGCGGAGGCTAATTGGCTCGGAAAAAGGCAGGGGTAACATGGAGGATCTAATGACAGAACAAGTATTGTTTCGTTTTATGACGTTGGATGATATTGATGAGGTTCTAAAAGTAGAAGAATCTTCTTTTACTGTACCGTGGAAGAGAGAAGCTTTTTATAACGAACTTGTTCATAATCAATTTGCAAAGTATATTGTTATGACCGACAATAATCGGGTTATAGGATATTGCGGAATGTGGCTTATCTTAGATGAGGCTCATATTACGAATATCGCTGTTTTGCCTGATTATAGGGGGAAGAAGCTCGGGGAAGCTTTATTAATGCAGGTAAAAATTTTAGCAATGCAACATCGTGCTGTTACAATGACCTTAGAGGTCCGTGTCTCAAACCATGTTGCTCAATCGCTTTATCGTAAGTTAGGTTTTAAGCCTGGTGGGATTCGAAAAAATTATTATACAGATAATCTAGAAGATGCATTAGTAATGTGGGTGAATTTAAATGAGTAAAGACCAGATAATTATGGGAATCGAAACGAGCTGTGACGAAACAGCTGTATCAATCATAAAGAACGGAAGGGAAATACTTTCAAATGTTGTAGCATCTCAAATTGAGAGCCACAAACGGTTTGGAGGAGTAGTACCGGAGATCGCTTCTAGACATCATGTGGAGGAAATTACGATTGTTCTTGATGAAGCGATGAAGCAGGCGAATGTATCTTTTCAAGATATTGATGGCATTGCCGTTACAGAAGGACCTGGATTAGTAGGGGCACTGCTTGTAGGAGTGAATGCGGCTAAGGCTGTAGCATTTGCTCATAATATTCCGCTTCTTGGTGTTCATCATATTGCAGGTCATATTTATGCTAATCGCTTAATTGAAGAACTAGAGTTTCCCTTATTAGCTCTTGTTGTTTCTGGAGGGCATACGGAGCTTGTCTATATGGAGGAACATGGTTCTTTTAAAGTGATTGGGGAAACAAGAGATGATGCTGCAGGTGAGGCATACGATAAGGTAGCTAGAACTTTACATCTACCATATCCGGGTGGCCCTCATATTGACAGGTTAGCTCATGAAGGATCACCTACAATCGATTTACCAAGGGCATGGCTAGAGGAAAACTCGTACGATTTTAGCTTTAGTGGATTAAAATCAGCTGTTATCAATACCCTTCATAATGCTGAACAAAGAGGGGAGTCTATTGATCCCAAAGATCTGGCAGCAAGTTTTCAAGCTAGTGTAATTGATGTACTAGTAACGAAGACTATGAAAGCTGCAAAAGAATATAAAGTGAAACAGGTTTTACTTGCAGGTGGCGTTGCAGCGAATAAGGGACTACGCCATGCTTTGGAAAAAGAGTTTTCATCGGTGGATGATATGAAATTAATTATTCCTCCACTTTCTCTATGTACGGACAATGCTGCCATGATAGCAGCTGTTGGGAGTGTACTATATGAGAAAGGGAAACGTTCCTCATATGCTCTGAATGCTAATCCGGGTTTAGATATAGAAAGGTAGTCTGACGACTAGTAAAAAGGTCCTTTTAACAGGACCTTTTTTGTTGATAAATTATCCACAATTCTTCAACAGTTGTGGAAAAGTATAAAAAAACATATTTATTCTAAGATTCGACATGTGGACATTTTTTGTGGATAAAATCCGCACTAATTGTGGATAATGTGGACAACTCCGTGTATAACTATTTGAATTGTGGAAAACTTTTTAATATAGAGGTCGAATTTTGACTTATCTTGTAATAAAAAAACCCCCAACTCTTTTTTGTTAGAGTTGGGGATAACTTTAGAATGCAAACGGTGGTATTTGGACGAAACCAAAGACTATGCCTTAAGACTTATATAGTGACCTTAACTGCTAACCTCATGAAGTGTTTCCCATTCTTCCATTAATGCTTCAAGTCTAGCAGAACACTTCTCATTTTCTTCATTAATTCTTTGAACTTCTTCATGATTTTGATAAACCTCAGGATCACATAGCAGTTCCTCATTTGCTTCAATCGTTTCTTCGAGGGTAGAAATTTCGAGTTCGATTTCTTCAATTCTGCGTTTGCGTTGGCGTTCTTGTTTCTTTACTTCTTTTTCTTGTTCGTAGGAAGTCTTTTCTTGAACAACCACTTTATTAATAGACTTGTTATCTTGGCTTTCCAGCTTAGCTAGTTCGTCCATTTCTTCCTTTTTCTCTAGATAATAGTCATAGTCACCGAGATATTCTGTAAGACCCTCTGTGGATAACTCAAATACTTTTGTAGCTATTCGGTTAATAAAGTATCGGTCATGGGATACAAATAAGATAGTTCCAGGGTAATCCACTAAGGCGTTTTCTAAGACTTCCTTACTATCGAGGTCCAAGTGGTTTGTTGGCTCGTCTAGAATAAGAAAGTTTGATTTTTCTAACATGAGCTTCGCTAAAGCAAGTCGAGCCTTTTCTCCGCCACTTAGAGTTGAAACAGTTTTAAGTACATCGTCTCCTGAAAAAAGAAAATTACCTAGTACAGTTCGTATTTCTTTTTCCGGTTTAAGTGGGAATTCATCCCACAGCTCATTTAAAACTCGTTTATTAGAAGTTAAGTTTGCTTGCTGTTGGTCATAGTAACCGACAGTTACATGAGAGCCAAAACGGAAACTACCGTCTACATGGTCTAGTTTATCAATAATTGCTTTTAATAAAGTGGATTTCCCTATTCCGTTCGGCCCAACTAAAGCAATGCTGTCTTCCCTATAGATAGAGAAGTTGACATTTTTTATAATGGGCTTGTCCTTTTCATAGGAAACGGAAACGTCATTAGCTGTTAATACATCATTCCCACTTTGCTTTTCAATCTCGAAGTGAAAGGAAGCTGATTTTTCATCTCCTAATGGTCTATCCATTAGCTCCATTCGATTAAGTTGTTTTCTTCTACTTTGAGCACGTTTTGTAGTAGAAGCTCTAACAAGGTTTTTTGCGATAAATTCCTTTAATTTCTCTACTTCATCTTGCTGCTTCTCATATTTCTTCATTTCAAGCTCATAGTTTTCTGCTTTAAGCTTTAAATAATTACTGTAATTCCCTACAAACTTGGTACTTGTCATTCTTGAGATTTCATAAACCTGCGTTACAACTTTATCAAGAAAATAACGGTCGTGTGAGACTATGAGTAGAGCACCCGGGTATCCTTGCAGGTACTGTTCAAGCCATGTAAGTGTACTGATGTCTAGATGGTTTGTAGGTTCATCTAGAATGAGTAAATCTGGTTTTGAAAGTAAAAGCTTACACAACGCTAATCTAGTCTTTTGACCACCGCTTAAGGTAGAAATAGAAGTTGAATAATCAAACTCAGAAAAATTAAAGCCATGTAAGATGGAGCGAATATCTGCCTCGTACTGATACCCACCTTGCTCTTTAAAATCAACTTGTAATTGATCATATTCCTCAAGTAATTTTTGATATCTAGCCTGGTTTTCAAAGACTGAAGGGTCCCCCATTTTAACTTCCAGATTTCGCAGTTCTTCTTCAAGCTTGCGAAGTGGAGCAAAAACGGTTAACATCTCTTCCCAGATGGTAAGGCTAGATTCTAGCCCAGTGTCTTGAGCAAGGTAATCAATGGTAACAGTTTTAGGCTTAATAATTTCGCCACTATCATAGGACATCTGTCCAGCAATAATTTTTAATAATGTTGACTTCCCAGCGCCGTTTCTTCCAACAAGCGCAATTCTATCTTTGGATTGTACTTCTAGTTTTATATTGGATAAAATAAGATCAGCAGCAAAATATTTTTTGAGCTGATTTACCTGTAGTAATATCATGCTTTTTCACCTCTTGTTTCCTATAAATAGTTTATCTGTATTATCTTAATAGAGCAACATGCAATGACATTCTTCACAGATGTTCGTAAGACAGATGTGGTAAAATAGTGTATAGTTTTATTGGAGGTTTTTTAAGATGTCTTCATTTACTCATTTTAATGAGCAAGGTCGCGCCAAAATGGTTGATATTAGTGAAAAATCAGATACTGTTAGAACAGCGATTGCAAAAACGAGTGTAACAGTTAACAAAACAATTTACGAGCAAATAGTAGATAATAAAATTAGCAAGGGAGATGTCCTTGCTGTTTCACAGGTGGCAGGTATAATGGCTGCCAAAAAAACGTCTGAACTCATTCCGATGTGTCATCCTCTTTCATTAAAAGGTGTTGATATATCATTTGGTTGGTCAGTGGGAACTGATCAGTATAAACTTGAAATTACGGTTTCTGTTAAAACAAAAGGGAGTACTGGTGTTGAAATGGAAGCTCTTACAGCTGCCTCAGTTTGTGCGTTAACTGTGTATGATATGTGTAAGGCGGTTGATAAAGGCATGATTATCGGACCAACCTATTTAGCAGAAAAGACAGGTGGAAAGAACGGAGATTTTAAAAGGGAATCATTAAATAGTTAAATTAGCGGGGGATGTCAGGTGAATCTTGATCAATCAAAAATACCACAAGCTACAGCCAAAAGATTACCACTCTATTATCGGTTTTTAAAAAATCTTCATGCCTCAGGTAAGCAAAGAGTATCATCGTCTGAATTAAGCGATGCGGTAAAGGTAGATTCAGCTACCATTCGACGGGATTTTTCATATTTCGGTGCTCTGGGAAAAAAGGGTTACGGGTATAATGTAAACTATTTATTATCATTTTTCAGTAAAACCCTTGACCAAGATGAATTAACAAAGGTTACCCTAATTGGAGTAGGTAATTTAGGAACTGCCTTTTTACACTATAATTTTTCAAAAAACAATAACACAAAAATTGAGCTTGCGTTCGATGTGGATTATAATAAGGTTGGCTCCAGTATTGGAGGCGTAAAAGTCCATCATTTAGATGATCTTGAAGAAATGCTTCCTGATGATGTGACAGTAGCAATTTTAACCGTGCCGGTCGGTGCAGCCCAACCAATTACTGATCGCTTAGTAAATAAAGGGATAAAGGGTATCTTAAACTTTACACCTGCTAGAATTAATGTACCGGATGATATTAGGGTTCATCACATTGACCTGGCGGTAGAGTTACAAGCGCTTGTTTATTTCTTAAAGCATTATTCAGGTGAATAATTAAATAGAGAAAAATACTTTTGAGGAGGTGACTCACAATGGGGAGCTTAGGATTCGGTAGTATTATTTTGATTGTTTTTGCGGCTTTGCTAATCTTTGGACCAAAAAAATTACCTCAGTTAGGAAGAGCAGCGGGTAATACATTGCGTGAATTTAAAAACGCAACAAAAGGTTTAGCAGATGACGATGATGACGACGATAAAAAGACACAAGATGTGAAGTAATGATAGGATGAGTCACATGAGCGAAAAAGAAATGTCTGTCTATGATCATATAGGAGAACTACGAAAACGACTTATCTATGTAGTCGTTTTCTTCTTCATTGTTGCGCTAGGAAGCTTTTTTCTAGCCGAGCCTTTAATTATTTATTTGCAAAATGCAGAAGAAGCTAAAGAGCTAACAATGAATGCTTTCCGTATGACTGATCCAATTAAGATATATATGCAATTTGCGTTTATTATTGCATTGATTATATCTTCACCTTTCGTACTCTATCAGCTATGGGCGTTTATTAGCCCTGGATTATATGAGAAGGAAAGAAGAGTAACCTTAAGTTATATTCCTATTTCAGTAGGTTTGTTTTTACTTGGGGTCTCATTTTCATACTTTATTCTCTTCCCGTTTGTTGTAAATTTCATGGGAAGATTAGCAAGTCGACTTGAAATCAATCAAGTCATTGGTATTAATGAGTATTTTCAATTTCTACTACAACTTACACTACCATTTGGATTTTTGTTTCAATTACCAGTAGTAATCATGTTTTTAACTAGACTTGGAATTGTTACACCAATGTTTCTTGCACAAGTCCGTAAATATGCTTATTTTATTTTACTAGTAATCGGAGGCTTAATTACTCCTCCAGAAATAATATCGCATTTAATGGTGACGGTACCGCTTTTTGGACTTTATGAAATTAGTATTATTGTTTCTAAGAGTGCTTATCGAAAAGTGTTGAAAGCCGAAATGCAGGCTGCGAATAATATCGAATAAAAAATAACCTCCTAATTGGAGGCTATTTTTTTGTCATTTTTTTAATTTTACTGTGTAAAGCAAACATCCGAATGGCTATTCCGAAATCAAATGTAGCAACTAGCGCTAATAAAATGGTGGAAAAGTTCCATACGGTCTCAGTTGCACTTCCTATTGCAATATAAGTAAAAAGTACACCCATTAATAAATAGATGATACCCATCGCAAAGGGTGAAGTTCGTCGCATAAATTAAAATCCTCCAATAAACGTCTGTTGTATCTTCTCAGCTTCCTTCATAATCCTTTCTATATCATCTGCAAAAATTGTTTGAACAACTACTACAAAGGTATTCATCGCAACATGTGCAAAGATCGGAACGATGATACGTTTTGTTTTTACATAAAGGAATGCAAAAGTGAAGCCCATTGCTGTATAGATTAGAATATGTGTAAAATCCATGTGTACCACTGCAAATATTAACGAGCTTATTAATGCAGAGATAAAAAAGTTGAATTTCTTATACAATGATCCAAAGATAATTTGTCGAAAGATAATTTCTTCTAAAATTGGACCAATAACGGAAACAACGATTATTAGTAATGGTAAGGTTTTAACAAGAGCCATGATTTGCTGGGTATTCTCTGAACCAGCTTCAATTCCTAGCAGGTGAATCTCAATATTGGCTGCAATAACTTGAGAGGTCATTGCCATAAAAATACCTGCAATTGCCCATCCAAAAGCTTCACCTTTTGTTGAACGATAAAGATTTTCGTGGCGATCCCTTATATCTTGTCGTAAGAAAAATAAAACGATTGGTAGTGCTGCGACAAAGCTAATAACTGTCCAATATGAAACAATTGTATTTTGCCCAGATTCAGGATCTAATCCATCACCAATACCAAGAAGAAGTAAAAGAGGGATACCAATTATACCTGAAAATTGCATGATTATATAAGTTAGAATGACATACCAATATCGTGCTTTCAATGTAAGTCTCCTTTAAAAAAAATAGATTTTTTTCGGTAAAAAACTAACAACAGGACCAAGTATTACACGCTATGTATTGTACCATATATTCATAATTATCTATTAGTATTATGCAAAACCAAATTTTCATAGAGGCATTTAAATAAATTTAAAATACTGGTTTATTTTTCCTGACATTTACATAGGATAGATAGGTAGGACAGTTTGATTTAGAGATTGAAAACAATGGTTTTCCTTCATTATTGGAGACACAAAATATGTTTTTCTAAAATTTTTGCATTCAAATACTTGCAAAAAAAATAGAGATTATTTAATATAATAATTGTGTTAGCACTCAAGTGGTTTGAGTGCTAATAAAAGGACAAAACTATCTAATAAAATTTATTTGAGGAGGTTGTTTTACTTGTTAAAGCCATTAGGTGATCGCGTTGTTATTGAACTAGTTGAATCAGAGGAAAAGACTGCAAGTGGAATTGTTTTACCGGATTCTGCAAAGGAAAAACCTCAAGAAGGTAAAGTAGTTGCTGTTGGTACAGGTCGTGTACTAGATAGCGGTGAAAAAGTAGCTTTAGAGGTTGCTGTCGGTGATCGCATTATCTTCTCAAAATATGCTGGTACTGAAGTGAAATACGAAGGTACTGAATACTTAGTTTTACGTGAAAGCGACATTCTAGCTATTGTAGGTTAATAGCAGGACTATATCATACTATTTTAATTAAATCTTTGAGGAGGTCTTTATAAATGGCTAAAGAAATTAAATTTAGTGAAGAAGCTCGCCGTTCGATGCTTCGCGGTGTTGATGCACTAGCAAATGCAGTAAAAGTAACTTTAGGACCAAAAGGACGAAACGTGGTTCTTGAGAAAAAGTTCGGTTCACCTCTTATCACAAATGACGGTGTAACAATTGCAAAAGAAATCGAATTAGAAGATGCATTTGAAAACATGGGTGCCAAGTTAGTTGCTGAAGTAGCTAGCAAAACTAATGATGTAGCCGGTGACGGTACTACTACTGCAACTGTACTTGCTCAAGCTATGATTCGTGAAGGCTTGAAAAACGTTACAGCTGGTGCAAATCCAATGGTTATCCGTAAAGGTATTGAAAAAGCTGTAGGGGTAGCTGTAGAAGAGTTAAAGACAATTTCTAAACCTATCGAAGGTAAAGAATCTATTGCACAGGTTGCTGCAATCTCTGCTGATGATAAAGAAGTTGGTCAGTTAATTGCTGAAGCTATGGAACGTGTTGGAAACGACGGTGTTATCACTATCGAAGAATCAAAAGGATTCTCTACTGAACTAGAAGTAGTAGAAGGTATGCAATTCGACCGCGGATATGCATCTCCATACATGGTAACTGATTCTGATAAAATGGAAGCAGTTCTAGACAACCCATATGTTTTAATCACTGACAAAAAGATTTCTAGCATTCAAGAAATCCTACCAGTATTAGAGCAAGTTGTACAACAAGGTAAACCATTATTACTAATTGCTGAAGACGTAGAAGGTGAAGCTCTTGCTACATTAGTAGTTAACAAGCTTCGTGGTACATTCAATGCAGTTGCTGTAAAAGCTCCTGGATTCGGTGACCGTCGTAAAGCAATGTTAGAAGATATTGCAATCTTAACTGGTGGCCAAGTAATCACTGAAGATTTAGGATTAGACCTTAAATCAGCAGATATTACTCAATTAGGCCGCGCAGCTAAGATCGTAGTGACAAAAGAAAACACTACAATCGTAGAAGGTGCTGGTGAGTCTGCTCAAATCGCAGCTCGCGTTAACAATATCCGTGTTCAAATGGAAGAAACTACTTCTGAATTTGATAGAGAAAAATTGCAAGAGCGCTTAGCGAAATTAGCAGGTGGAGTAGCGGTAATCAAAGTTGGTGCAGCTACTGAAACTGAATTAAAAGAGCGCAAACTACGTATCGAAGATGCTCTTAACTCAACTCGTGCAGCAGTTGAAGAAGGTATCGTATCTGGTGGCGGTACTGCACTAGTGAACGTATACAACAAAGTGGCTGCTCTTCAATTAGAAGGTGACGAAGCTACTGGTGTGAAAATCGTTCTTCGTGCTTTAGAAGAGCCAGTACGCCAAATCGCTCACAACGCTGGTCTTGAAGGATCTGTAGTTGTAGAACGCTTGAAAAATGAAGAACTAGGTGTTGGTTTCAACGCAGCAACTGGTGTATGGGTAAACATGTTCGAAGCTGGAATCGTTGATCCAACTAAGGTTACTCGTTCAGCACTTCAAAACGCAGCATCTGTATCAGCTATGTTCTTAACAACTGAAGCAGTAGTTGCTGACATCCCAGAACCAGCTGGCCAAGGCGGAATGCCTGACATGGGCGGCATGGGTGGAATGGGCGGCATGATGTAATAATGCCCTCAAACCCTTGATATGAGTGGGTTTTTGAGTAAGATGAGAGTAAAATGCTAACATTTTGCTAACATTGAGGTAAATTAACGGAGGCTTCTCATGAGTTCAGCGAACTTTTGAGAGGCTTCTTTTTTCATTTCTTGGGTTACGTGGAGATACACATTTTTCGTAATTTGATCGTCAGTATGACCTAAGCGATCCATAATTTGTTCGAGACTAACACCAGCCTCGGCAAGAAGTGACGTGTGCGTATGTCTTAAACTATGGGGCGTTAAATCTTCGTTTAGTCCTGCGATTCTAAGAAGTCTTTTCATTCGATCTCTCACATTTTTAACTACGATGGGATAGCCGTATTGTCTTTCCATTTTGGCCAAAATGAAATCTTTGTTATAGTAATCCGCACCTAAACGTTTAATCACTTGATTTTGAGTGTTTTTGTGATCCTTCAAAGCATTTATAACTTCCTCGTCAACAATGATCTTCCTTCGTGACTTTCTTGTCTTTGGTGTGACTAACTGATACTCTAATGTATTATTTTTCGGATTATAATACGTCTTGGAAATGCTAATCGTATGGTTAATAAAGTCTATATCTTTCCACTTGAGAGCAACCAGTTCACCAACCCTTATTCCGGTGTAGGCTAAAATTAAATACATCAAGTAATCATGCTCCAGACCGTGATTCTTGGCTGTTTTTAAAAACAGGGCAAGCTCTTCTTTTTCAAGGTATCGGGGAACCTCCTCTTCTTCTAATTGTTCAATTGTTTTCTTTTCTTTTTTTACATAGGCGAATTCAGTGGGATCTTTTTTTATCAGTTCCAGTTCTAGTGCTTTTCGGAATATCATCCTTCCTGTCCTATTAATTCCCTCTCTCGTGCTATCAGAATACCCTTTGTCCTTTAAGTTGTTTAGAGCATCCTGATACATCTTTCGTGTGATGTCTTTCAATTTTAATTGAGCAAAGTAGGGTAACAATTTACCGATTTCATGGAGACGGACTCGAATGGTTCCGGGCTTTACATCTTTTGCTTCGCTGTAAACGGGAAGCCATTCTTTTGCAAAATCACTAAAAGTTTTATCTGTTTCCTCTAAATATGTTCCTTGGTTTAATTCATGAATTAGAGTAGCAGCAAATTCTTCAGCTTCTTGCTTAGTATTAAAGCCGCTTTTTACTTTTTGCTTTCTCTTCCCAGTGATTGGATCTATTCCTATATCAATGGTGAAAGCCCACTTTGAACCACATATGCATTTTTTCTTCTTGCAAGTACAGTTTCGCCGGTAAAAATGTCCTTTCATTTCATTTGAAAACCTCACTTTCTGGATGGATTTGTTACTGAATTTCCATTATGTCCAATATAAAAAAGAACAATTCCTTCCAAGAGCTACTAAAAGAGAATGTAGCTATAATGTTTATGAATTGGTATGTCCAATTGTCTAGTTGTTACAATTAATTCCTAAAATCAGGAGGTAAATGAGAACAATTTGTAGAAATTATTCATAATAATTATTACTATAAGTTGGAGTGAATAGCTGGTGAACGATGTTAAATTTGCTTTTGTAGATGAATATGGAAACTATGGCTTTGATTTTGAGAAAAATGACGTTTCTACACATTTTATAATTGTTGCTGTTCTAGTTAAAGGTTCTAATAAAGAGATATTAGAGGAAAAAGTAGAATATATAAGGCAGAGGTTTTTTCAGGCTGGTGAAATGAAATCCAGTAAAATCAGAAACAACCACAAGAGAAGAAGTTTGATTCTAAATGAACTAAAAGGTCTGCCTTTCAATATTTTTGCTTATGTTATAGATAAAAGGAAAATAAGAGAGAACGCAGGAATTCGTTATAAAAAGACTTTTTTTAAATTTTTAAATAGACTATTATATGATGATTTATATAGAACTTTTGACCAACTGGAGCTTGTAGCAGATGAGTATGGAAATAAAGAGTTCATGGAAGAGTTCAAAGTGTATGTGAAACGGAGGAGTATGCCCGATTTATTTAACTTCTCCAGTTTCGGTTTTAATAATAGTAAGTCTAATATCCTTATTCAATTAGCTGATCTACTGGCGGGGACACTCGCTAAGGGATATGATAAAAACCAACTTACAGATGAATATCAGACTTTTTATAAGATCTTAGAAAAACACATTATTAGGTTAGAATATTGGCCAAAGGACTATAGAAATTTTTTGGTTGATCGGTCAAAAAATGAAAATAAAACGCCATATGATGAAGTAATCTTAAAACAGGCTGTCAACTTGGCTTACCAATATATAGATAAGTCTGGCAATATCGAAGATATTGATGAAAAGGACAGAGTTGATTTTTTGAAGTTTTTGTTATTTAAAACGTACCAAAACCCAAATGAATATATATATACACATGAAATTCTTGATAACCTAAATGCTATTAGAAACCAAAAGATTAACATCCATTACTTTAGATCTAATATTGTATCTAAGTTACGCGACAATGGGTTATTAATTGCCAGTAGTAATAAGGGATATAAGTTACCTACATGTATAGAAGATTTGTATGATTTTGTTAACCTGACTAGTTTAAATATACATCCGATGATTCAAAGAATAACTAAATGTAGAGACCAAATTTTATTAGCTACTAATAATGAGATAGATATTCTTGATAAAGCAGAATATGAAGATATTAAAAAAATTGTAGAACTATCAAAGGGCTTAGTATAACAATTGATCAAATGTTAGTCCTAATTATGGAGAAAATATAAACTGTATATGTAAGGGAAAGCGAAATGAATACATTTTGCTTTCAAAGTATAACTTTAATCACCTCTGTAATAACTTACTAAATTTATCACAAGCGGCTCTTTTCACTTCTGTTGTGAAATGAAGATATACTTTTCGAGTCACCTCTTCATCATAATGGCCTAACCGATCCATGATTTCTTCCAGAGTTGCCCCAGCTTGTGCGAGTAGGGATGTATGTGTATGGCGAAGTGAGTGTGGAGTAAGGCCTTTATTCAATTCTCCCAACTTGATTATTCTTGCCATCCTTGTTTCAACTAATTTGATCAAGACAGGATAGCCCGGATAAAGATTAAAGTTAGCAAAAATATACCCATAGTCAGAGTATCTGTCCCCAAAACGCCTAATTACTGCTTCCTGCTCTAATTTATGCTTTTTAAGTGCGTTAATTACAATTTCATCCACTGAAACAATACGACGTGACTTTAATGTTTTTGGTGGAACCAGTTGATAGTTCCGGGTATTATTTTTCTTGTTGTAGTACGTTTTTGTAATTCGGATTGTTTGTTTTTTAAAATCAATATCTTTCCATTGAAGTGCTACCAATTCTCCTACACGAATACCTGTATAGGCTAATGTAGTGAAAATGACTTCATCCATATATAGACCTTTTCCTTTAACGGTATCCAAAAACATCAGAAGCTCATTTTTTTCGAAGAAATTAGGAAGTTCTTCCACATCATCCTCAATGATGGTTTTTTGATCTTTTCTAATGTAAGCCTGCTCTGTTGGGTTTGTTTCAATAACCTTTTTACTAGTTGCAAAATTAAAGATCATTTTCCCAGTAGTATGAATACCTTCTAATGTATTTCTGGTTAGATTTTGACTCTTTAAAGTATGCAATGCTTCCTGATATATATCTTCAGTAATATCTTTTAGGTTTAGATGGGCAAAGAATGGCATTAATTTATTTATACTATAAAGTCTATTGTCTATGGTTCCGGGCTTTGGTGCATTTCTATCAATATAATATTCTAACCAGTCTTGAATAAAATCTTTAAATTTAATGTCTTTTTTAACTACAGACTTCCCTTCTTTTACCTCATCCAAGAAGGCGAATGCAGCCATTTGAGCCTCATGTTTGGTGCTGAAACCTCCCTTAGATTTCTGACGCCTTCTACCAGTTTTAGGGTTAATTCCATTGTCAACAACATATGTCCACTTGCAAGTACAATCATCCGCTTCGCACTTGCAGTCTCTTTTATAGTAATGACCTTTCATAATAATTCCTCTCTTTCTTTAAAATAAATTTAGCTGATGATCTTCCTATTTCTATTCTTCAATTGTGTAACCCACTGTCTAAAGTCTTCCTTTTCCACTCTCTTAGAAGCTCCAATTCGAAAATGAGGAATCCCACCCTTATCAACTTGTATTTGAAACAATTCATAAACTCTTCTTCTGGAAATACCAAGAAATTCTGAGATGTGCATTGCTGTCAGAGTATCGGGTAGAGATTCCCAAGTAGAATATTCTTTGGTTGTTTTCATTGTATATATCCTCCTCCAATCAAATTCTGAAACATGATACACGGTAAATCTTTTCATTCGAATAGCAATTTGAAAAATTGTTTTAAAAAAATGGAAGGAAATTAATGAGATTCACCTAATATGCTAGATAGTTTTAAAAAATCTACTGAGGAAATGTGATATATTGTAAGGTAAGACTGTTTTAATTGAAGGGATGAATTAAATGAGTAAGTTAACACTGCAAGAATTAGAAAAAACGTTATGGGATGCTGCGGACATTCTTCGTGGAGAATTGAATGCAGCTGTATATAAAGACTACATATTCGGATTAATGTTCTTAAAGCGTATGAACGATCAATTCTCAATTGAAAGAGAAACTAAAGAAAAAGAGTTTGTTTCGCAAGGAATGGATGCGGAAGAAGTTGAGGTGTTACTAGAAGAACCGACCATGTATGAAACGTTCTTCGTACCACCTGTTGCACGCTGGGACAAACTAAAGAATCTAACTTTAAATATTGGTCCGGAACTAGATAAAGCGTTTAAAGCAATTGAAGATGAGCCGAAAAACGCAGAATTGATAGGTGTTCTAACTACTGCTAACTATAATGACAAGGAACGTGTTCCAGATAAAAAGTTATCACAGCTATTGCTATTATTTGATAAGCACAATTTGGCATATGAAAATCTTGAGAATCCTGATGTACTAGGAGATGCTTACCAATATCTAATCAAGCAATTTGCAGATGATGGAGGTACTAAGGGTGGGGAATTCTATACCCCTCGTGAAGTTGTTAAAGTATTGGTAAATATATTAAAGCCACAAGAAGGAGATCGAATTTACGATCCAACAGTTGGTAGTGGTGGTATGTTAATTGAATCTATGCATTACATTAAAGAGAATGGTGGAAATGAACGAAATGTTTCCTTATTTGGACAGGAGATTAACCTCAGTACATGGGCAATTTGTAAAATGAATATGCTGTTTCACTTCGCTAGAGGGGCAGATATTCGTAAAGGTGATACAATCCGTACTCCGATGCATACAGAAGGTGGAGTATTAAAAACGTTTGATGTTATTTTAGCCAATCCGCCATTCTCACTTAAAAATTGGGGTGTTGAAGAAGCAGAAAATGATCCATATAATCGTTTCTCATACGGTGTTCCTCCGAAATCATATGGAGATTTAGGATTTGTATCCCATATGGTAGCGAGTTTGAATCAAAAAGGTAAATTAGGCACAGTTGTCCCACATGGAGTCTTATTTCGTGGGGGGGCAGAAGGGAAGATTCGTCAAGGATACTTAATAGATGATCTTGTTGAAGCAGTTATAGGTCTACCTTCGAATGTCTTTTATGGGACAACTATTCCTGCTGCTCTAATCATTATTAATAAAAACAAGCCTTTTGAACGCAGAAATAAAGTCTTGTTTATAGATGCTAGTCAAGAATTTATAAAGGATGGAAATAAGAATAAACTCCGTGAAGAAGATATAGAGAAAATTGTTGTTACATTTAATGAATTTATAGATATTGAAAAGTATGCTGCAATTGTGGATATAAATACTATTAAGGATAATGAATATAATTTAAATATTAGCCGGTATATAGATACTTCTGAGGAAGAGGAAGAAATTGATATTAGTGGTGTAATTAATGATTTGAAGGAAATTAAAAAGGAATTTTCTAAGACAGAAGCAAAGTTAAATAATTACTTACGAGAACTAGGTCTCGATGAAATATAGGGTGTGATTTTTATGGAATTAAAAGAGAATGAAGTTCCCCTAGAAGGTTGGCAAGAAAAAAGGATAGGGGATGTACTAGAAGTAAAGTATGGGAAGTCACAAAAAAATATCGAAGTAGATAATAGTGATATTCCAATATTGGGTACCGGAGGAATAATAGGATGGGCGAATAAACCTCTTTTTGATAAAGAGTCTGTTCTTATTGGAAGAAAAGGAACAATTGATAGACCGCAATATATGGATAGGCCCTTTTGGACAATAGATACACTTTTTTATACTGATATTGATACTAATTTAGTAGTGCCGAAATTTATGTACTATTTATTCCAAAATATAAACTGGTACAGATATAATGAAGCTACTGGAGTACCGAGTTTAAGTGCATCTAATATTAGTGCCGTTAAGTTTTACTGTCCCCCTCTTAATGAACAAAAGGAAATTGCAAATATCCTTTCAACATTTGATAGGCAAATAGAAGAAACAAATTTTTTAATTGAAAAAACTATAGTTTTAAAAAATGGACTAGTTCAAAAGTTAATGAAAGAAGGTATTGGGAACAAAGAGTTTAAAAAGACTGAAGTTGGTGATATTCCATTAGATTGGGAAGTAAGACTATTGAGTGATATAACAATTAAAATTGGAGATGGTATCCATTCAACTCCTGAATACTCTGAAAATGGAGATGTAGCATTTATTAATGGGAATAACTTAGTGAGTCATCGAATCGGCAAATTGGGAAATGCTAAAAGAATATCAAGGAGAGAGCTTGAAAAACATCCTAATCATTTAGTGAATGATTCAGTTTTAATATCAATCAATGGTACTATTGGAAATACAGCAATTTATAAAGGTGAACAAGTACTTCTTGGTAAGAGTGTTGCCTATATTAATGTAAATAAAGAAGAGGTTTCCGAATTATTTCTGATGTATGCATTGGAGTCTTATAGAGTTCAGAAGTATTTTCAGTCTGAATTAACAGGGACTACCATAAAAAATCTTTCATTAAAGACAATTAGAAATCTTAAATTACCTTTACCTAGTTTGGAAGAACAACAGAAGATTGCCTCGATTATTTTTGAGATAGATAATCAAATTAATCACTACTTAAATATTAAAAGCCAACTTCAAAATATGAAAAATGGCTTAGCAAAACAACTGTTAAAAGGTAAAATTCGAGTGAATATTTAGCGGGGGATATTATGGCTACTTATCTAGGAAATGAAGAGACGCTTGTTGAATTGCCAGCCATAGATTATCTACAAGACAAGCTACTATATAAGTTTATTCATGGGGAAATGTTAACTCCAGAAAAAAATGAACGTGAATCGTTGAATGAGGTAATACTCTTACATCGATTGGAAAATGCAATTAAACGGTTAAATCCATGGATTGATGAATCAAATTTAAATAAAGCAGTGCGTTTTTTATCAAGAGCAGAACAGCTCGGTACAAACTTGTTAGAGATTAATGAACGTATTTATGATGCTATTGTTAACTTAAACTATGCAGTTGACCAAGACATAGATGGGTCAGGCAAAAAGAGTTATCACACAGTGAAGTTTATTGATTGGACCAATGTTGAGAACAATGAGTTTTTAGTGACTAGGCAGTTTGTTATCCAAGGCCCAAACGAAAAAATTATCCCTGATATCATTATTTTCATAAATGGTATTCCAGTCGTTGTTTTGGAATGTAAGTCTCCTTTCTTAGAAAAAGGAAAAAATGAGAATATCGGCAAGAAGGCAGCCTTTGATCAATTACGAAGATACATGGATTTGAGAGATTCAGAGCGGATTGAAGGCGCACCTCGCTTATTTTACACCAATTTTTTTACTGGTATTTTAAATAAATATAGAGCTTATGTTGGAACGATTAGCTCTCAGTACACTCACTATGTTGAATGGAAAGATCCTTATCCATACAAAAAAGAGCAAATAGAAGACGTTGGAAATAACGGTCAAAATGTATTCCTTCAAGGGTTATTAGAGAAGCATAACTTATTAGATATTCTACAAAACTTCCTATTATTTGAGGTTGATACAACGTCTTCTAGAAAAATAAAGAAGATTAGCCGCTATCAACAATTTCGTGCTGTAAATAAAGCTCTTGATCGCTTAGTGTATGGACGAGATTCAGTTTCTCGTGGAGGTGTCATTTGGCATACACAAGGTTCAGGTAAATCACTCACTATGGTTCTTCTTGCTAGGAAGATAAGAAGATTACAAGAATTATCGGATGCAACTATCGTTGTTGTAACTGACCGTGTTGATTTAGATAAGCAGATTTTCCAAACATTCCTTAGAACCTTATCGACTATCACTACTCCAGTTCGAGCGGATAAAGTCAGTACCATGAAAGAACTACTATCAAATGCACAGCCGCAAATCATTATGACAACGATACACAAGTTTCAAAGTGACGAAGAAGAGCAGGAAGTGTTAAAAGATGCAACTCAACAAACTGGTTTGTATCTTGAAAAAGAGTTTCCTGTTCTTACCCTAAAATCAAATGTCATTGTCATGGCTGACGAGGCTCATCGCAGTCAATATAAAGGATATGCACGGAATATGCGTCATGCTTTACCCAATGCAGCGTTTATAGGTTTTACAGGCACACCGATTGAAAAAGAAGACAAGTCAACACCTCGGACTTTTGGGTCCTATATTGATAAATATGGTATTCAAGAAGCTGTAAATGATGGTGCCACCGTACGTATTGTTTATGAAGGAAGAAGGCCAGACCTTCAAGTAAAGGCTGACACATTAGAACAATTATTTGATCAAGCTTTTGATGACAGAACAGATGAAGAAAAAGAAGCCATTAAACAAAAATATGCTAATAAGAAAGCTATCGTCGAGGCAGATGAAAGAATTGATGATATTGCCAAGGATATGCTTCAGCATTACAAGGAATATATATATCCGAACGGTTTTAAAGCGCAAATAGTATGTGTTTCTCGTGAAGCAGTAGTTAAGTACTACAATGCATTGAATAAACACATGAAAGATATCATGGGTGAGGAATTAGAGGTTAAAGTAATCTTTTCAGGGAATCTAAATGATCCTCCTCACTTGAAAGAGCATTTTACAACGAAGGCTGAACAGGAAGATATCATTAATAAATTTACGAAGCCCATTTCCGAGAATAAATTGTGCTTTATTATAGTCAAAGATATGTTACTAACAGGATTTGATGCTCCTATTGAACAAGTGATGTACTTAGATAGGCCGTTAAAGGAGCATAATCTATTACAAGCTATTGCCCGTGTGAACCGGACATTTGGGGATAAGAAGAAATGTGGCTATGTCGTAGATTACTATGGTATTTCAAATCATCTTGAGGAAGCTTTAAAGATATTTGATAAAGAAGACTTGGGCGAACCAATGGAATCTTTAGATGGAGTTCATAAACAAATGCTTTCTTATCGTGAAGCGGTTATGGGAATGTTTAAGGGAATTGAAAAGGATAATCTTGACCAATTAGTTAAGCAATTAGAACCTGAAGATAAAAGAGCTGAATTCGAACTTGCTTATAAGCGCTTTGCTGGAACAATGGAACAACTAATGCCCGGTCATGTCTCAACTGAAAATACAAATGATTTGAAATGGCTTTCTTACATCCGAGCTGCTACAAAGGCTAGATTTGAACCAGAAACAAAGCTAGATATAGCTGATTGTGGGGAAAAGGTTCGGAAAATCATAAATGAACACTTAACATCCCAAGGTGTTCAACAGTGGATAAAGCCAATTACTCTTTTTGATCAAGATTACCAAACGAAGCTCGAAACTCTAAAGTCAGACGAGGCTATTGCTTCTAGTATGGAACACGCTGTAAAACATGTAATAAGTGTAAAGATGGACGACAATCCAGTGTATTACACCTCTTTATTAGAAAAACTCCAGCAGATTCTTGATGAAACTAGGAACAATTGGGAAGAGAGAAAGAAGCAATTGGAAGAATTTATTAATAAGGATATTAAAACAGGTGAGACTGAAGAAGCAGAAGCACTTGGATTATCAAGAAAAGAATTTGCATTTTTTGAAGTAATTAAGAAGCATCTTCTTGACCCTGAAGAGGTATCCAAAGCGGGTCATGCAAAAGAGGCATCTGAATTATACATTAGCCAAGATATTATTGACCTTTCAAAAGAAATGGCCCAAAATGTGGCTGATATTGTTGCTAATACATGGGTAATTGATTGGACAACTAATCCATCTAAGACAGCAGACATTGAACGTTCCATCTTTATGATGTTAACAACAAAGTATTTCAAGCAAATAAAACTTGAAGTAAGAAAGCAATTAGTCGGCCCTCTTCTACAACTAGCGAAAAAACACTTTGCAACAAGAGAATAAGAGGTTGAAAATAATGATTCGTTCTATTGAATATGGTACAAAAACAATTGAATACTCAGTAGAATTTCGTGAACGAAAATCGTTGGAAATTAGTGTAGAGGCGCCGAAC
Source organism: Ferdinandcohnia jepli (assembly GCF_047246645.1). NCBI lineage: Bacteria > Bacillati > Bacillota > Bacilli > Caryophanales > Bacillaceae > Ferdinandcohnia > Ferdinandcohnia jepli. Next base: position 27,989 of record NZ_JBFOKR010000027.1, on the reverse strand, counting down.
ATTGTTAGTGTTGTAGCCCCACTAAATACTCCAGAGGAAATAATTGAACAAAAAGTAAAAAAGAAGGCACAGTGGATTGTACAAAAGTTATTTCTGTTTAAGGATATGGAATTCCAAAAGATTAACAGAGAACTAGTAAATGGAGAGTCCTTTATGTATATGGGGCGCAATTACTCATTACAAATTATAATTGATGAGAGTATAAAGGAACCTTCTGTAAAACTCTATCAAGGTAAATTTCTTATTACCACTCCTACAAAGAGTCAAGAACCATTAAGAATATCATTAGAAAAATGGTATAGAGAGAAAACCCTAGAGAAAGTAACAGAAAAAGTTAATTACTTTCAGCATTTCTTTAAGAAAAAACCTAATGATATAAAAGTGAAGGAACAACAAAAGCGCTGGGCGAGCTGCACTTCTAAGAACGAACTTTTGTTTAATTGGCGTTGTGCAATGGCACCGTCTCATGTGATTGATTACATCGTTGTTCATGAGATGTGTCACATGTATCATATGAATCACTCACAAGATTTTTGGGACTTGCTCTCATCTGTTATGCCAGATTATGAGAGACGGAAAGAATGGTTGAAAAATTTTGGGGTTAGGATGGATTTGTAAAAGTTGGGGCTATCATGAGTATTGATAGCCCTACTTTCATATATGAAATCTTTTTAAGGAGAAAGGGTGATTTCTATGGAAATTACAATGAATCTATCTGAAATACTATTATATTTAGATCTTATGAAAAAGAAGAAGAAAAGACCTTCAATACAAGATCTTAATGTAATGGTTTATTTTTTAGAAGATTATGACCAAGTTAAGATGTTTTACAATAAATTAAATGAACACAATTTTAACCCACCTTTCAAATTTTTTAACGGCACATTGATACACTTTATTGAAGACTATGAAGACTGTAAGATTTTAAAAGACAAGATATTACAAAAAACTCGCCGTAGATATCGTGTTCTATTTATTCAACAGATATTATTATCAAACTCCAAAGAAGAGGCTCTAAAGATAATTAAAGAAGCAAAAGATTATGGAATAGATCTGACGGAATCATGGGCCAGTAATTATGATTCTTTATGGAAGATAAAGAGGGATCAAGAATATTGGAGAGAAAATTACAGGCCTTATATATTGAAACATGTGCTAAGTCTAATTGATGAATTTCAAGAAATGAAAAGTGAGTATTTTGAGAAAATGTCATTAAAGGAACTAAAGGAAGTGGCTAATCAGCAGCCAAATAAGTTCAATAAACATAAAGTATTAAAATCTACATCCTATAATAGAAACATCTACATAAAAGAATTTGCAAGAAGAGTTTCGCAAGGGATTTGCCAATTGTGTGATAAGGAAGCCCCCTTTAAAGATAAATATGGAGTTCCATTCTTAGAGGTTCACCATATTAACTATTTATCTAAAGGAGGAAGCGATACAATCGATAATGTTGTTGCGTTGTGTCCTAATTGTCATAGGAAAATTCACCAATTGGAATTAAATGAAGATATGGAAAAAATCAAAGTGAAAGCCTTAAATAATTTATCTTTATAAATCAGATGCTCTTAAAGGTATTGAGTATAATACTTCGGCAAAGTGGGCATAAAGATAATAACCCTTTCGGTAATATAAGCATCGACGTATCGCTCGATAAGTACTTTGCCGAATATATACCGGTGAAAAGCCTTGATATCAAGGGGTTTACTCGATTCTACATTCATAGTATAAGACGAAACCATTAAATGTTTCGGTTATGTGAGCAGTAGTATCAAGTTTTCTTCGGTAAAGTAAGTACTATGAGATATAAAAAAACTGCTGTTTTAAAACAGCAGCTAGGCGGATTCGTCATCAAGAGAATTTATCATATTTTCTATATCTACAAATGGTGTGAGGCGATATCCGATTGTTGTTTGATTATTAGCGTCAAAGTTTATCGAGATTTTTTCGACTGCTAGCAGTAATAGTGAGCGCTGCTCTTCAAACGTGTAAGATGAAATATCTTGTTTAAATCTGCCTAATAATTCGTATAGCATATTGTCTTTGAGTTGGTAATCAACTTCTTCTTTAACAGTAAGGTATTGTTGTTTCTGAGTTTCAATAGCCACTAATTGTAATTCAAAGCTCTCTTTTAATTCAGGATAATATTTGTGATCTTCTTTGAGCATACTTAAATCGTATTTTAAAGTTTCTAGTTTTTTTCTCGAATTTGAAAGCTTTGCATTCAAAGTACTCTTCCAAACATGAAGAATCTTTTTTGCTTTATCTAAATAATGCTTTAGTTCTCTGGTCCAACGGGATGAAAAATCGCTTATAATAATCTGGTGTAAATCTTCCATTTTGATTTTATTCTTGCATTCTGGACAACGATAATAATTATATTTTTTTGTTGATTTAGCAGGAGTAGCATTCTTGGCAACTAGCCTTTTTCCACAGGTTTCGCAAAAAACAATGTGACGCAATATAAATGGACTATTCATTCGGTCTTTGTCTTGTTTAAATTCACGAAAAAATCGAGTGATGTTCCATAAATTTGGTCCTATGAGAGCATCGTGATGATTTTTAAAAAATTCGATCTCATTCATCGGTTTCTTTTTGCTTATATGATAACTTGTTCGAGCGAACCATGCTAAATCCCCAATATACCAATAATTGGACAGAATGTACCGAATACTTGAATCTGACCATCCTTTTGCATCAACGGACGGTGGAGGGATTGAAGCTTTATCTAATAACTTAGCAATTTTCTTATCACTATAACCAAAGCTATATAGGTAAAAAATGAAAATTACTAAAACCGAGTACTCATTTGGTTCAATTTCATCATCTTTTAACGTCGTCTTATCATACCCGAACGGGTTACGTGAGCCGGGGCGTTGTGGATTATGAGAGTCCTTAATAACACTTTTATGATAATCGTAGCCCCTTTGAGATTTATTAACGACCTCTTCATGTGCATACGCAAGTTTAGCTTGAACATATGGGTTATTTTCGTCCCATTCACCATCTATTTGAGTTGAGTACACAATAAAATTTGGTCGTGCTGACTTAATTGGTCCAAGGATATTTAGGACAAAATCCTCGATTAACCTTGTTACTCGGGATTCTTCATAAAAAATTACTGCTGTAACATTTGAATTGCTTAAAACATAGTGTTTCATGTTAAGCATGATTTTACGTTTTTGTGCGGGTGTGTGATAGGCAGAGGTTGCTTCATCAATAAATAACACTACAACTTGATAGCCCTCTAATTTTGCTCTAGAAATTATCACTGACTCTTGTATTTCAAGTGAATGCCCTAGCGTTTGGCTATCATCTGACCACCGCACATAGCCAGTCATTACTTTTATCGGGTCCTTATAGATGTTACATGGCAAATTGACTGGCTCATATTTTGGACGTGGACGATCTGTAACTAAGAACATATCATTAACGAGGTAAACGTGTTTATGCTCGAAGCTCATAAGAATCACCTTTATCAAAGTACTTACCAAATGTTACATGGTAAATGAGTGAAGTATTATTGACTTCGATTTTTGAAAAGAACAAATTGCATATATAATACAAATCGTACTCTTGTATTTCCATGAGCATACTTTCTTTAATCATTCCAATATGGTCATTTATCCCTTTACGGGCCTCCTCAATTTTAATAATAGCAATGTGAATTTCTTTGATGTTTTCTTTTAGTTTTCTAGAAGATTGTATTAATTTATCCAACTTTGTATTTGATTGGGCTGAAAAGTTGGTAGTCAACTCTTTGTGAACGTTGTTTAATTGCCGGTTTATAATTATGAGATTTTGTTCAAATTCATTCTGGAGCTGCCTTAAATAAACCAGTAAATCAATTTTTAATTTATCAATAGATATTGAGTCAAGTACATCTTTTAAGTGACTACTAATTAAGTTGTTAAAAACATCAACAGGTACTACAATTTTTGGATGTTTATTTTTGCAGACATAATAACTGCTTTTTCCTAACTCTGATGATCTAAAGGTCATCACTTTTTTACATATGCTACAGTGAGGAATGATGATACCATGACTACTTGCTAGGGAAATGGCATTAAATATCTCATTTTTTAACCTTTTCAATATTGATTGGGTAGCTTGGAAATCATCAAGTGAAATTATTGGCTGAACATGGTGAAGCTTTTCATATCCATATGGTGTTTCCATCTGTCCCGCATAAAAAGGATTCTGCAAATACCTTAGTAAATCATCATAGTTTTTATTTTTAAGAATTTTTTTATAGGATAAAAGAATTTTAAACAAACTTTCGGCATTTTCCACTTGTTTAATGGCAAGAAGAAATGCCTTTAGATCCTTTTCAACTTTACCATCTGGCACGTATTTCGTGTCCTTCTTTTTACCAATTTTTTTAAACCCGAAGATTTTAGATGGGTATTGTTTATTCGTATCACCCCGTCTTCCGATGATACTCTGTCCTTCAGCTTGCGCAAAAATACCATACAAAGCTTCGATAGAAAGCTTTTTTGAAAATGGCGGTTGTTTAGTTGAGGTGAAAATTACATTTACATCGTATTGATAGAACTCTTTTACAAGCGCTACATATTCATAAAAGTTTCGAGCTAACCTATCACGACTATAAACAATAATGGTTTTAATTAATCCTTGTTTTAACAGTAATCGGAGCTCCTGCAAAGCAGGACGCTCATCCATTGAAAGTTTGTTCGCAGATACGTCATTGTCTTTTAACCAAATAACAGATTCCTTTTCGTAGTTATGATTATTTACATAAGCTTCTGCTAACAGAATTTGTTTTTGAATATCCTGATTAGCAGAACTCACGCGACTATAGACGATAACAAATTCATCATACAATTTCTTTGCATCAATATATTGTGGTATTTCCATAATAATAACTTACTCCTTTTCAATAATTTGTTTGCTGCTTATCAGCAGCAGCCCCTTCATTTTGGGATCTAAATCCAACTGTTCAATTAACATTTTCTCAATTAAACGTTTAAGAAAATAATAGGATTCTGGTTGTAATTCTTCATTAAACGTCACCTTGACTACTGGTTTACGTGACATAAACATACCTCCCATCAGCAATTACTTAAAATCATTGACGGGAGTGAAGAAATTTATACTAGTTGCTGTTTTTACTAATATCTATATCTAGTTGCAACTGGTAAGTATCTTCCTGTGTTTTATTCTTATCATTTGGTACGATCATAATCTTTGTCTCAATGTTTGGTACTTTTAGTTCTTGAAGTAATTTGAGAAGATTTTGCATGGTCACCCCTCCTTGGTTTGGCGTAGTAATGATTAAAACGCTCTATAGTAGCCTTGGAAACGCCTATTTCTTCACAACAATCTAATACTTTATTAATCCACTGAGGATCTAATCTTTTCCGTTTCCTTTCTTCCATTCGAAAACCTCCGAGATAAACAAAAAAGTCCGCAGGACATGGTTATCTAAATAGATAACATCATGTAACCAGCGGACTTCGCTTATTTGGTTATTTATTAAATTTTTGAATTAACCGGTTAATCAGGAATCATTATATCTTGGGATTTCTCTCATTTTAATAACAGACATGGTAATAAGAAAAAATTTTTTGAAAGAAAAAGAAGAAATGCACATAGGCACTTCTTCTTTCCTTTGACATACAAATTGCACTAACAACTCTATAATGTTCAATTTTAAAAAATGTTATACCTACTATCTCAAAAAAATAAAAACCCAAAGGCCTTATGTATATTATTATTTTTTACTGGATAATATTGTTAGCGGATAAAAGAAAGGAAATATCAATTAATCTTGAGTGTTAAAAGAAGCCTTGCAAGGCTAGGAAATATAATGAATAGAAGGAGTGTACTTTAATGAAATTTGTGTTTTTTAATGACACCGGTAGGTTAGTAAAAATTCATCCTGCAACTTTCCATGGATGTATTACTAAAAAAAAGCCAATCCAACATTTAGAGGAAAGAGAGTTTATTTTACCAGAAGGAACTTATGCATGGACTAAGATGTGGGATTATGAGGAGTTTGGCTTGAGCATATTAGTAACGCCGATGGTTGACAAAAAATAAGGAAAATCTAATCGACTATTTAGTTTAGTAGAGTTAAGGTGAGAAATAGTGGGAACGTATATTAATCTATCAATAGTACCTAGTAGAATATCTAATATTGAATGGGAGCAAGTTTATGATGAAAGTTTAAAGTTAGTAAATGCCTTTCCTTTTGCAGACGTTGTAAAACGAGAATACTTTGGACCGCAGTTTTCTGATTCAGAAGTAATCAGAGCTATTGCCCGGACATGGCTCTGCTTACAAAGAGAAAAATTCTCCTTTTTAGATGCATTCTCCAAAGTTTCTGGTCATCCGGAAGTGATGGAGTGGCAATTTGGTACAGTAGTGATGGATATGATGTTTACCGGGTGGGAGATAAAAACATATATCCCATTAACCGAGGTTGCGAAAAATTTAGAGTCTTTTTTAACTAATACAGCAAGTGAAATCGAAACGATGTTAAAACAGGAAATTACCAAGATTGAAGATCAATTATTAGCCTTTCATAATCAAATCCGTCCAGCTCTTGAAATTAAGGAAGCTTCCACTGAAGACAAAATGTATTTAGCTGATGAAAATGCTTATCTATACTATGACGGCAGCACGATTGTATTAACTGACGAACAAGAGTTTACTTTAAAAGCAATTGCCTACAGTATTAAAAAAGTCTTAGATCAAGATGGAGAAGGAGGATTAATGCAATATCTCTCGTTACCTATACAGAAATTAAAGTTGATTGTGGCTGCTTTTGTTAATGAATAATATAATATGATTTTTTTTACGGAGCAAGCGTGGGAGTGGATTGAAGAGGTAGATGATCCTTTTTACGTTAAAATTCTATTAGTAAAATTAATAATTGATGATGCGAATAATCTGAATCACGTTAAATCTCATTCGGATATTAGAAAATCAATGTTCGAGAATAAAATGATTACGCAGAGGGTTGCTCAGTATATGGGAGATGAGCTGATAATGGATGGATTCCGATATAATCATTCAAATTAAAAATATCAATGGAGATTTAATGAGGTACTTAACCTAAGATGACATAACACAATATTCAGTGCTATATCATCTCGGGTGTTTTTTGATAAGAGCATTAATTATTCTATTTATTAAAGAATTATAAATTGTTGAATCTTTCCTTAATAATTTGAGCGCAGAAAGTATTGAAACGTTCTACATGATTCTTTGGACTATATTTTCTAAATGAATTTATATCTTCATGTTTCCCGCCAATATAAAGTATTAGTGAGAAAAGTAATAATTGATAATCAAAAAAAACACCACTATAACTTGTCCAGTAAATATTCTTTCTTTCTTCCAAAATTTTATATAATTTTTTATAGAGTAAAAAAGGCTTATCATTTTTAAAATCAAACCAATCAGTACTCAACGTATGTTTACTTTCAAAATCAAATGAATTTGGATCATCATAACTTTGTTCCTTTAAAGATTCATACAAAGCTAGAGACAAACGATTAAAAAAGTTACTCAAAAAGTCTGAGACCCTAACACATGGATCATATTGGGAATCAATTTCTATAGCAGTTTTAAAGCCTATGCGCTTGGCCGCTCTTAAAACTTTCCCAGTCCCTTCCTTATCAATGACAAGATTAATCCTATTAGGGTTAATTTTCAGCTCCTCTAATAGTAGATTAAAGCCGTCAAAAATTACATTATAATTCCACTCGAATTTCTCTTGTGGGGTTGGATTAATTTCGGCATTATTTAGGATATATAACAATTCTTTAAGTGCCGGTAATTCATGTATTTTTCGTTTTATGTTTACTGTTTTACCAATTACATCCTGCATCATACTCTTTAACTCAAAGATGAATTCTTCAGTGGATAAGAGTTCACTAGAAAATATCTTTTTTAATAATGCCTCTCTTCTATAATTAAATAGAAACTTAATAATTGAATATATAAAAGCAGGTTTATTTATTATCAATTGTTTCGGAAAAATTATATTATTAAAGTAACTAGTGATTAAAAACTCAGTCTTGCTGTAGAGATTTATATGTAACATTACATTGCTATCGATTAGATCAAAAAAACGATTATAAATTTCAATTGTGTTTTTATTAAAAGAGCTTATTCCATATTTGAAATTAGACTTACTGATATTTGTTCCTTTTAGCTCTTGATCCTTGGATAAGCCCAGAACCTTTTTTCCGAAGCTTTCAAAATTTAAATATCTGGATCTATAGTCATCTTCGGTTTGACTGTTTAATCCCCAAAGGACTCCAACGAATAAATCGTTGTTCCCATCCATATAAATATTAATTCCTTTTTCAGTATTGGTTACTTTTCTATCATGAGATGATTCATCAAAAAAGAAGCTATATATTTTTTGATCCTGCAAATAACTCACCCATTCTGTATAATATATTCCATTTCGTTCAATTATTGTTATAATTTTTATTCTTCCTAAACTCCATTTAATTCAAAGTTTATTTCCCTTTCTATAATTATAGCAATTTTTCCTCTTCAGTTAACCCGTCCATTCTTATCTTTATGAGAATATTATTATTGTCAAGCGCTGCCTTGGGTAGGGTATGCAACGCAAAAATTTATAGATTGGTTTTCAGGGTATTTTTGGTAAAATAGTTATAAGAATTGTCGAATTATAAATACAAATTAGGGATTTTAGAGTTATATTTTTAACCGAAATCAATGGTGAAGGGAGTGTTTAGAATGTTTTTAAAAGAGGTAAGAATAAAGAATTTCAGAAGTTTAAAAGAGATTAGGGTTCCACTATCAAAAAATACGATTTTAATTGGTGAGAACAATTCAGGAAAAACAGCATTTCTTGATGCTATTAAATTAGGACTGGGTAGATCAAACAAAAGGGTTTCACCCTTTAATGAATATGACTACTATGTAAATGATGAGAAAGGTGAACCAAAAAGTTCTGATGGAATAACTATAGAATTTATATTTAGGGAAGAAAAGCCTAACCAGTGGCCTGAAAAAATACCTCAGATATTAGGTGAAATTGTACAACCTATAATGTGGGAGGAAGATGAAGAAGAAGCAATAAACCAGATTTGGTTGAGGGTAAATTCTAAATATGATGAAGGTCAAAAAGATTTTATAATAGAAACAGACTTTCTTAATACTGAAGGAGAATCACTTTCTGCTAAAGCCTCGAATAGTAAATATAATGATTTTCTTCAACTAACGCCAGTCTTCTATTTGCAAGCTTTACGCGATATCCATGATACATTTAGTTCAAACTCTCCATTTTGGGGGAGATTTTTGAAAAAGGTAAATATCCCTGATGGAAAGTTGCAGAACATTCAAGATAGTCTTTCTAAAATTAATGAAGAAATAATAAAAAGTGATTCAAATATAGAGGAAATGATAAACTCTCTAGAAAATATTCACAAAGTATTGTCATTAAATGATAAAGAGGTTGTGTCAATAAATGCGTTGCCTTTAAAAACATGGGATATACTTTCAAAGTCACAAGTTGTAATGAAAGGGAAAGGAAGTAATGTTAATTTTCCTCTTGATAGGCATGGACAAGGTACTCAAAGCCTAGCAACCTTATTTTTATTTCAAGCATATATTGATGTTTTATTAAAAACTACTTTTGAGCAAGAAACGGAAGCAATACTAACTTTAGAAGAACCAGAGGCACATCTTCACCCTCAAGCAAGTCGATCTTTAGCATCTAAAATAAATCAAATTGATTGCCAAAAAATTATTTCAACACATTCTCCGTATTTTGTTCAGAATATGAATTTAATGGACCTAAGATTATTTAGAAAAACAGGATCTGAAACTTTTGTTCACTTACTAATAGATAAAGCTGAAGCTAGAGTGGAAGGAAAGGAAAGTTTACTTAAATTTATTAAAGCTAAAGGTAATAAATTTTCTTTTAATGAGACTACTAATACACTAGTAGCTTTTGAGCCAATAAGTGAACAAGAATCCAGAGGTTTATATGGTATGTATAAGGGCACTGAATTCGCTGAAGTAATTGACAATTTGATTGTTAAATCTCAATTAATCCTTACAAAAGAAGAGAAGAATGACTTGTTTACGTTTGTCCAGAGGACAAGAGGTGAATTGTTTTTTGCTAGAGGTTGGTTATTAGCAGAAGGACAGACTGAGTATATACTGTTACAGTATTTTTCAGAGATATTAGACCTTCCACTTGATGATTATGGTATAAGCATAATTGATTATCAAAACAATGGTTCTCCGGGTGCATTTATTAAATTAGCTAAATTACTTGATTTTCCATGGCTTTTACTTTCAGATAATGATGATCAAGGAGAAAGTACATTGTCTCAAATTGAAAAAATTGGATACAGAAAAGAAGAAATAGAACAACTTGTTTCAATGCTCCCTCAAAAAGATTTTGAAACGTATTTAGCATATCAAGGTTTTACTGAGGAATATAAGGCTATTGCAATAGAAAACGGTTATAATATTAGTGAAGATGCATTGGGAATTTTAGATAAAGATGAATTAGCTGAAATTATTAAGAAAGACAAAGTGGGAAACGCAAATAGATTAGTAGAAATATTAAAAGAAAGAAATTGCAATAGTGAAAGAGTACCTAAACTTATAAAGGACATGATAGAAAGGTGTGTGAGTATTTCAAATGAATGATCCATTTAAAACAGAGCTGTCCAAATTAACTCCTGTTCAAATGCAAGCTGTTAATTGGAATGAAGGACCATTAGTAGTCATAGCTGGACCGGGATCGGGGAAAACAAGAGTACTCACCTATAGAATTGCACGGATACTTAAAGAATCAATAAATGAGAACTTCAGGATATTAGGGTTGACATTTACTAATAAAGCAGCGGATGAAATGCGAGTTAGATTAAATGAATTAGTACCTGATATGAATAAAAGATTGTATTTAGGAACGTTTCATAGCTTTTGCGCAGAAGTATTACGTAATCATGGTTCTCATGTAGGGGTTAATCCGAATTTTACCATTTATTCTGATTCAAAGGATTTAGATGAGATTATTAAGGATGTAAAAATGGAATTAGAAAGTAATGAAGAGATAGGTTCGATTGGGACCACAAACCTCTTACCGGTTATACAATATCTTCAAAAGAACCTAATTGAGTCTGGTGCACCCTTAGATAAATTAATAACTAATCATAACTTGAGAAATGCAGTTGAAAAAATATATACAGGGTATATAAATAAATTAAATTCATTGAACGCTTTAGATTTTGAGTCTTTAATATTTCGAACGTATCTTTTATTCAAAAAATACCCTTTTATTGCGAATCACTACCGGAAAATTTATTCGTATATAAATATTGATGAATTTCAGGATACTAATTATGCACAATTTCAAATGATTAAACAACTAACTAAAAGCAAATATAGAAACCTATTTATTGTAGCGGATGATGACCAATTAATTTATCAGTGGAATGGTGCAAGTAACAAGCGCATACATGAGTTTAAAGAGGAATATGAAGCGGATATCATTCAATTACCTGATAATTTCAGATGCCCTTCAACCGTTGTTACGTTAGCCAATAACCTTATCGCTCATAATAAAGGTCGGTTAGATAATAAAAAGCCACTTCATGCTATGAAGGAAATTGAGGATAATTCTGAAGTAATACGCTTAAAAAGCTTCCTTTCATTTGATGATGAAATGCAGTGGATCGTTAAAGATTTAGAATCAAGAGTTAGTCGTGAAAATAGCTCAACATATGCTGTCATTGCACGTTCTAATAAGTTATTGTTAAAGATTTATGAAGAGTTAAAGAAAAAGGACATACCGACGGTCATTTCTAAGAGGAAGAATGAATTTGAAAGTCCACAGATATCTTGGATGCATAGTCTTCTTCGTTTGGCAAATAAAAGGAATGATAAGAAGTTTCTAAATGAAGTAATAAACACTTTTGAGTATTTCACCAAATTTGAAATAGATATTGAAGAGGTAATAGCGTGGAGTGAAGCTAGAGATGGTGATTATTTAAAGGGATACTATAATCGTATTACTTCTCTAGATCTTAGTAGTACTTATTTACAATCATTAAATCTAAACCTTATTGAAGGGAAAAGTTTTATTACTTTTATAGAAGATACTCTTCAATGGTTAAATACAGATATATATATTAATCAAATGGAAGAAGAACATAAAGAATTATTTTATGATGAGTTTGAAGTTTGGAAACAATTAATGTCAAGCTTTTATTATAAATACGGATATAATAATGTAACGCTTAGTACGTTTTTACAGGAGCTTGATTTGTCATCTAAACAAAAAGAACCAGATGTTGGTTACGTACAGTGTTTAACTATCCATTCAGCTAAAGGTAAAGAGTTTGATCACGTATATCTCTTGGGGCTAGTAGAGGATGAACTACCCTCATTTGCAAGTAAGAAAAAAGGGGAAATTAGTATTGAAATGGAGGAAGAAAGACGAAATTGTTTTGTCGCAATAACTCGTACTCTCTCTACGCTTACATTAACATATGCGAATAGATACAATGGATGGACAAAGCAACCTTCAAGATTTTTATATGAAATGGGTATTTTAGAATAAAAATATAATACATCAACAATAATGCTAACATTTTGCTAACGCAATCCCATAAAAAACGGTAAATCCCCGTTAAAGATGTTACAACCAGTAATATCCAAAACGTTGATTTACCGCGTTTTTCGCACCTCTTGTTAACGATATTACACACTCAAAGCTTACGGGCGGCATGATGTAATAAACATCATAAAGCCTTGATATATCAAGATTTAAAGGTCACGAGCATGCTCGTGACCTTTTTTGTTTTATAATATTTTTGTTAAGTACTCGAACCTTTTGTCTATATACGTAACAATGCACCATTATTCTCTGGTAGATCTTCTTTACTTATCTGATTCATAATACAGAAATGTTCAAAAAAGTTCTGTGCCAGTTTTTGTTCCGTTGTGTCTTTTTTCAGAGAAGCAATATCAAGCAAAATTTGTGCTACCCAGATATTATCCAAATAGCGGTATTTACCTGTATTCCAAGTCATCCTGTTAGGGGATTTTTCGTTTACGTAATATTTCCAAAAGAGCATCTCATTAGATTCCTGTTCAGTTAGTTGTAATCTGTACTCTGAATGAGCAGGAACATATCCATTTTCGCAAACCTTACCGATAAACTGTTCTTTTACCATGTAGACGCCTAAGATACGTCTATCCTGTTCAGGCATATCTGTATCTCTAGTTGTTAATAAGCAAACGCTATTTTTGTATAAACGTGTAGGTTTATTTGGCTTTCCTTTGTTAGTACCGCTATTTATTACACCGGTGAAAACTTGCCATTCTGTAAAGACTTTATTCTGATCTTCGTCGTCACACCAATAGACCATTTGTGATTGCGGGTGAAGTTTATGGTTTTTCATAAGCTTATCGTGTTCCATGCGAAGTTGCTGTTCTCTTCTTCGTTGTTTCTTTTCTTCTTCTTTTTCCAATTCTTCTTTCTCTAACTCCATTTGCTTTTCATGTATAACCTTATTAAGTGATTGTGCAATTCTTTTATCATGCAGTGTTAAGTGTTTTCCAAATGCATCGGGATAAACAAACCTTTTCTTCTCATTTTCGAAATGAATTTCTATGATAGACTCATCATGTTTCACAACACTACCCTCACCAAAATGCTTGTGTGTTACTTCCATATTTATTAGATTCACTACTATTGTCCTCCTTGTTTACTGAAGTTGGTTCAATTTTTCAAATCTACTTGTAGGGTCTGCTTTATTACTAGTGACAAATTTGTTCCTTTCGAGAAGAACGCTCGTTTGATTTTAACGCTTGATACTGCTCGATAATTAAAAGGAGGTTGAAAAAAATGGCTCAAAAGAAATCAACAGCTAATGCTGCTCAAAATGTTGCAGAACTATTGTTTGAAGTCGAGATTATTAGTTCCTTTCTCCTTTCACGTTTGTAGCCTTGCTGGGAAACTACTACAATGATTAGGACTACTTGTATTAATAACTTCCTCTTTCGTCAGTTTCTTCAACTTTGAGGAATGGATATAAAAAAACGCATCCAAATTCTATCTGTAGAAATTTACATAAGAACTTGAATGCGGGCTTCGAAAAATTAACTATAATAGTACAGTACCATATATTCAGAAAAATAACAAATTTTATATTGACAGGTTAATTTGCGATGTTGTAAAATAAAAGTTTATTTTTTCTCACTTACTTATGTTGGCTGATTGTTCGGGTTAATAAAAGGGCATTACTACCTTAAACAGGGTAGATCTTATGTTAGAAAACAACGTAAGATATACATTCTCTTCGCAGTTATCTCATGAATTTTCAGCAAATACATTGAATATTATTGGGGTTTCTCATTGGAAAGAAGTGAGGAGCCTTTTTGTAATCCTTGGTCATTTGTTCTACCTGAAAATCTATAAATTATATTGCAGTGTGGAATACTACCGAAAAAAGTGAGGGATGAATTAATGAAAATCTTGATCTGCTTTTTCTTCTTACTTTTTTCATTTATTACGCAAGGATTCGCGGAAGCATCTACTATTCCTGAAAAAGAATTAGCCATTGTCATCGATGATCTAGGCAATGATATGAAGGGTACAGAAGAAATGCTCAAGCTTCCTATAAAATTAACGGTAGCTATCATGCCATTTATGCCTACAACAAAAGAAGATGCGGAACTTGTACATAAATATGGTCATGAGGTAATTCTTCATCTGCCCATGGAGCCGAAGAGGGGTAAGAAATTCTGGTTAGGACCGGGTGCAATCACAACGGATTTAAGTGATGAAGAAGTCAGAAAGCGTGTAGAAGAAGCCGTAAAGGAAATACCTCATATTGTTGGTGTAAATCATCATATGGGTTCAAAGGTGACAGAAGACAAAAGAGTTATGAGAATTGTTCTTGAAGTGTGCAAAGAAAACGGACTTTTCTATCTTGATAGCATGACTTCGAGTAAAAGCGTTGTCGAAAAGCTGGCTAAAGAAATGAATGTACCATATTTAGAAAATGATATCTTTTTTGATGAGGTCTATACAACAAGACATATTTCGAAACAGGCTAATTTAGTAGCTAAAAAAATATCGAATAGTGAAGAGTTGATAGCCATTGGTCATGTTGGAATTACAGGACCAAAGATGGTTAATGTGTTAAAAGAGTACATTCCTGTTTACGAAAAAATGGCAAAGATTGTACATCTTTCAGATTTAATTGAGGAATACAAATTACTTGAAAGCCAACCGTAGACTAGGAGTTGGTTGGATTAAGTTCCTAGTAAGCTATAGAGATACTCCGTATTTCTCTAATGCGAAAATAGATTATACTACATCTTTGTTTGGTGGCGGCCAATTCAAGGTGCTTCGAGTATAAATAGATAATTGGAGGTGCTAATCATTTACATGATAGGACCTCCTATTAATGTTTGGCCAATCTGAAAAAAAGAATTAACTAGTGAAGTTTTTCGTTCGCCTTTTTTTGATGATTACAACTAAATGACTAGTGGCCTACTAATTTCTAACTAAATTATGAAAACCCATACAAATCTTGAGGATACGGAAGTATTTGGGAGTATCTTAAAAGGATAAACCATATCTTTGCTCTGAGATAATTTAATCACAAAATACACTTGATAATCCCAGAATATGCTGAATTATCAAGTTTGTTTTAAAAAAATTCCTCCACTATACTTTTAATAGAGCCCAAAAAATCGGGTCACCCACTAATATTCGACAAGATATTTCAAGTAGACTTATCCTCAATAATACCATCCAAAATGCCACATCATATTGAATAAAACTACTGTTATACCATTTCAAGATTCATTATTAAGTGTTTTTATTCTATTTATTAATTAACTGGATAAAGGATTATTTACTTTGAATATCAATTATGTTGGAAAGTTGTCAACATAATGATCGGTATAAATAGGTATACCCATGGCTTAAAAGGTATTAAAAATGAGATAGAAAAAGGGGAGAGTTTTTTATGAAACGAAGGTTTATGGTTTTACTGACAGTTTTACTATTAGCACTTGCAGGATGTAGTTCTAGTACTTCTGGAGAACTAGATAAGATTGTGCTAGCTGATGCTGGTTGGGATAGTATTCGCTTCCATAACAGCGTAGCGCAAAAGATTCTTGAAGAAGGCTACGGCTATAAGACCGAAGTAACAGCAGGATCTACTGCAGCAACTTTAGAAGGGTTCCGTCAAGGCGATATAAATGTGTATATGGAGATCTGGACAGATAATGTTAAAGAACTCTATAAAGAAATGACGGATGCAGGAGATATTGTGGAAGTAGCAACAAACTTTGATGACAATACACAGGGCTTTTATGTGCCAACCTACGTTATTGAAGGTGATGAAGAAAGAGGAATTGAGCCTCTTGCTCCGGACTTAAAAACAGTAGAGGATCTAAAAAAATATCCGGAAGTATTCCCGGATCCAGAGGATTCTGGTAAAGGTCGTATTGTAGGTGCTCCAACTGGTTGGGCCGTAGGGGAAACAATGGCAGCTAAGGTGGAAACTTATGGCTTAGGAGATACCTTTAATTATATTAGTCCAGGATCAGATTCTAGTGCTGTCGCTACATTAGTGGATGCATATGAAGCAGGAGAAGGATGGGTAGGATACTACTGGTCACCAACTTGGGTAACAGCTAAATACGATTTAACTTTACTAGAAGAACCAGAGTATAACGAAGAACAGTGGAATAAAAACTTTGGAACTGCTTTTCCTCCGAATGACGTTGTAATTGCAGTACACAAAGATGTTCCAGACTTAGCACCTGAAATCGTTGAGTTTCTAGAAAACTACGAAACTAGTAATGCACTAACAGAAGAAGCATTAAATTATATGAATGAAAATGAAGCTTCTGCTGATGAGGCTGCCGAATGGTGGATGAAGGAACACGAAGATTTATGGACTACTTGGATTCCAGAGGATATCGCTGAAAAAGTTTTAAAATCATTAGAGTAATTTATCTCAGGTAGTGGTTGGCTACTGCCAACTACTACTGAACTTTTAACTTTATTCAGCAGAAGTCCCCTTCTTCTATAAGTGGGGGATGAATGCAAAAGGAGTATACAATTCAGTCAGGGTTCAAACTCCGACTGAATAAAGTTAAAGCCTCCGGCGGATGCCACGATTTTTAAGAGGAAATTTTCGAGCAAGCTCGAAAAAAATCGGGCGCAAATACGCCAAGGCGCATTTGATAAACAACTAGAAGATTTATACATCAATAGGCTGCTATTGAAAATTGAATATGGGTGAGGTGAATGGTTACAATTAGTAACCTGTTTTATGGGTAGTTTTCCAGATATACGTTGGGGTTTTTTAGGTGAAAACGTTGAAGCATTTATAAAATGGCTAGATACAACATTTGAAGGATTTTTTGATTTTATACATTTTATCTCCTCTCAGACCATTAATGGAATTGAAGCTGTTCTAATGTTCATTCCCTGGTGGCTCTTCATTCTACTTATTTTCCTTTTAGGTTGGTATTTCAAATCTGTTTTTTCAGGTGTTTTTTATGCATTTTTTATATTCTTAATAGGTACGTTCGGATTGTGGGATGTATTAATGATTACCATTGCGATTGTCATAACATCTGTTGTTATTTCATTGGTAATAGGTATTCCATTAGGTATTTGGATGGCATTTAGCAAAGGTTTTTCTGTTGTAATGAGGCCGATATTAGATGCGATGCAAACAATGCCGAGTTTTGTGTATCTAATTCCTGCTATCTTTTTCTTTAGTTTAGGAAATGTTTCAGCAGTATTTGCAACTTTAATTTATGCTTTACCTCCAGTTATCCGTTTAACAGAGCTGGCGATACGAAATGTTGATGATGAAGTGATCGAATCTGCTCAGTCATTTGGTTCTTCAAGATGGCAAATGTTAACGAAAGTTCAGCTGCCACAGGCGCTTCCGACAATAATGGCTGGTGTTAACCAAACAACAATGATGGCTCTTGCTATGGTTGTTATTGCATCAATGGTTGGTGCCGGAGGACTTGGGGAACAGGTTCTAATATCTATTAATCGAATCGATATGGCATTAGGCTTTGAAGCGGGAATCAGTATCGTGTTCTTGGCTATTATAATTGATCGAGTGACAGCTGGGGTTGCAGACTCCTTTCAGAAGCACAGGAGGTCAGAGTAAGTGATGGAAACTCAAATTAAAATTGAAAATGTATCAAAAATATTTGGATCGAAACCAAAATCAGTTATCCCATTAGTTCAACAGGGAATGGGAAAGGATGAGATTTTAAAAAAGACCAATCACACAGTTGGTGTCTATGATGTTTCAATGGAGATTAACAAAGGTGAGATTTTTGTTATCATGGGCCTTTCTGGTAGCGGAAAGTCAACATTAATTCGCTGCTTTAATTTATTAAATAAGCCAACTTCAGGAGCTATTTATGTAGATGGAGAAAATATTGTAGATTATAAATCTACTGAGCTTAAGAAGTTCAGGCAAAACAAAATTGCAATGGTGTTCCAGCATTTTGGGTTATTCAGCCATCGAACAGTCTTAGCTAACGTTGAATATGGTCTAGAAATAAAAGAAGTATCAAAAGAGGAACGTCAAAAAATTGCCTTGAAAAATATTGAATTAGTTGGATTGAAGGGATACGAAGATAAGTATCCCGGTGAGTTATCGGGTGGTATGCAACAACGTGTGGGACTAGCGCGAGCATTAGCAAACGATCCTGATATTCTACTAATGGATGAGCCATTTAGTGCCCTGGATCCCTTAATTCGCCGAGAAATGCAGCTTGAACTTTTAGATATTCAAGAGAGACTTCAAAAGACAATTATTTTTATTACTCATGATGTGAACGAAGCCTTCAAATTGGGAGATCGGGTCGCAGTTATGAAAGATGGTGTGGTTGAACAGGTTGGTACGCCTGAAGAAATTATTGAGACACCTGCAAACGACTATATTACTGAATTCATAAAAGATATTGACCGTTCGAAGATTCTCCAGGCTGAACATGTTATGATGAAGCCTAATGCGCTTGTGTCTCTAAAGGACGGCCTGCAAGTTGCTGTTACAGAGATGCGTAAAAACGGAATATCGAGTGTTTTTGTTGTAAATAAGCAACGCCACTTAGAAGGTATTGTTACAATAGATGATGCGATTGAAGCGATTAAAAATAAAAAGACTCTTGCTGATGTAATTCGGAAGGATATCTACACCATCTCTAAAGATGAATATGTTCAAGACATCATTCCTAAAGCATTAGATACGAAGTTCCCACTAGCAGTAGTAGATGAAGATAATCGTCTGCTTGGATTAATACTACGTGTACATGTTCTCTCAAGTTTAGTGTAGAATTGCTAGATTGAAATAATGAAAACCAACCCAGATTCTAATAACGAATCTGGGTTTTCATATCTCATAAAGTAGAAAATGTGTCAGGCACCACTAACCAAACCATAATAAAACTTGAGAAAAGATACTACTGTACTCCTGAGGCGGACAACTGTATTTTTGTGGTGCCTGACACCACATTAAGTGCTTTAATTTATTAGATTACACTATACACAAAGGGGTTTTACAATTATTGGCCGAATAGTATAATAGTTACATAAATTATAAGACTATTTTAGTAGACATAGGGGGAGAAAAAATGACGCAGCTTGATACGTTACATCCAGTTTTAGGTAGAGTTATAGAGAATATCGAAAAAGTAATGATTGGGAAGAGAGATGTTGCAACACTTAGTTTAGTGGCGCTTTTAGCGGAAGGCCATGTATTATTAGAGGATGTCCCTGGAGTTGGAAAAACGATGATGGTACGCTCCCTTGCTAAATCAGTAAGTGCAGACTTTAAGCGTATTCAGTTTACACCGGATTTATTACCTTCGGATGTAACCGGGATTTCCATTTATAATCCTAAAGAGCTGCAATTTGAATTCCGACCTGGGCCAATTATGGGTAATATTGTACTTGCTGATGAGATTAACCGTACTTCCCCAAAGACACAATCCTCATTACTTGAAGGTATGGAGGAAAGCAGCGTAACAGTTGATGGAGTTACGAGACAGCTACCAAGACCTTTCTTTGTAATGGCCACTCAGAATCCTATTGAATATGAAGGAACCTATCCACTTCCAGAAGCTCAGCTAGACCGTTTTTTATTAAAAATGAAAATGGGTTATCCAACATTAAAAGAAGAGATTGAAGTCTTAAATCGTGCTGAGAAAACAAAGCCTATTCAACATTTAGAAGCTGTAATTACAATTGAAGAATTAGTAGAACTTCAGGATGAAGCTAAATTAGTTTACGTAGATAGTACGATTAAGGAATATATCGTCGATCTTGTTAACGGTACAAGAGAGCATAGTTCTGTATACCTAGGCTCGAGTCCCCGTGGATCAATTGCGTTAATGAAAGCAGCTCAAGCCTATGCACTAATTAATGGCAGAGATTTCGTCATTCCTGATGATATTCAATTCCTTGCACCTTATGTCTTACCGCATCGTATCATCCTTAAGTCAGAAGCTCGTTTTGAAGGAATGACAACTGAAAAAGTAGTAATGAAAATAGTTGAACGTACACCCATACCAGTGCAAAGGTCGTTGAATCGTTAATGAAGAAACTACTTGAGAACCTAAGGTCAGCAGGAAAACTAGGTACTATTTTTCTATTGATTGCGTTAACGTTTGTATACGCCATGTTCCAAGGTGGATTTGTAAGTTGGTTTTTATTCTATAGCTTTATTCCATTTGGGTTATACTCTCTGTTTCTATCTTTTTATTCACTAAAAGACTTTGAAGTCCGCCGTACAACGAGTAATGCTGAATACATAGCGGGAGAGAGATTTGAGGCAACAATTTTTATCACAAGAAGAATTCCTTTCCCATTAATGTATATCATTGTTGAGGAGTTACTTCCGCCACAGCTCCAAAAATGTGGGCAATCAAAGCAATCGAAAGTGATTTTATTTCCCTGGTTTAAACGAAGCTTTGCATTTCAATATGTGTTTGATGCTATTCCAAGGGGAGAACATAAATTTGAGGGAATCCGGATCAAAACAGGTGATTTAGTTGGCCTTGTTGAAAAAGAACAAGTTTACCCAATTCCTGAACAGTTTTTAATATATCCGCAATACGTTGAAATGGTATATCGTCAATTAGAGAATCGCTTTGAGCAGGGTACTACCGCTTCAAATGTAAGATTACAACGTGATACTGCGATTGCAATTGGAGTAAGGGATTATAAGCCTGGTGACAGATTCTCTTGGATAGATTGGAAGGCATCTGCTAGAAAAAATGACATTATGACAAAGGAATTTGAACAACAACAAAGTCACGATGTAGTTATTTTTATGGATCGAACGAAGACGCCACAGTTTGAACAAATTGTAACTTTTACGGCATCGCTAGTAAGGGCTATTCTCCGAAAAGGAGCGCAGATTTCGTTTATCTCAGTTGGGGAGGAACAATCCATCTACCCACTTCGAAGTGGTGATACCCAGCAACAACTCATTTATAATCATCTTGCCAAAGTACAAGATAATAGTGTTGTTCCATTTTCACAGATCGTAGAGTCTGAAAGTAAGAAAATCTATCAACCTGTTACTTTTATGTTGGTAACAAATAAAGTGAGTTTTGATATTATTCACATGGTTGGAAGCTTTTCAATGAGGAATGCTGATGTCATGCTCTTTGTAGTGAAGGAGAAGGCAACTCCACTTACCTGGGAAGAAACCGAAGTAATTGAAACGATAAGAAAGCACAATATATTTGTGAAGGTTGTTTACGAAGGGCATTTTGCAGATGTATTTTTTGAGGTGAGTAAATCATGAAACCAAAAATAGCGGCTCAACGTGATCTACGAAACTTATTATTGAATGTCTTTGGCTTTCTTCTTCTTTGGGAATGGTTGAGGCCTCTTAAGGTAGTGACTGATACAGAGGAAGTTTCGGTATTTATTTTGTTTATAGCAATATCGTTTTTATTGCTATTTTTACAAGTCAGATTTTTGGCATCTGCGTTAATTAAAGGTCTCTTAATTATATTTACAATGCGTTACTTATATTTCGATCATGCGTTGTTAGACCTTACGTGGGTAAAAGCATTCATTGTAGATTTTATAACAAATATAGAATTACTTTTTCAGGCGAACTGGTCGCAAATGACGCCGATATTCCGGACGTTCTTATTCTATATATTACTTTGGTTAATGAGCTATCTATTGCATTACTGGTATACCCAGCAAAAGAGAATATTACTTTTTTTCGTGCTAACCATTGTTTATATTACGGTTCTTGATACCTTTAGTCCATACGATGCAAAATTTGCTATTGTACGGACCGTACTTATTGGATTTTTCATGCTTGGGATACTCCAATTTGAACGTATTAAGGACAAGGAATTAACAAGACATTTAAACATCGGGAAAAAGTGGGCGGTACCTCTGGCTGTATTCATTGTTTTTTCAACAACAATCGGTTATATTGCTCCAAAGGCTTCTCCGCAATGGCCGGACCCAGTACCGTTTTTAACAGGATACGGGGAAGAGAATGCAAATGGTTCTGTAAATGGTATGAAAAAAATTGGATATGGAACAAACGACCAAAGTCTAGGTGGTCCATTTATCGCGGATGATACTGTTGTTTTTACTGCAGAATCCGATAGACGTCATTACTGGCGAGTGGAAACAAAGGATTTATATACCGGAAAAGGGTGGCAGTTATCCTATCAAGCCGAAAAAGTCCAATTTAATAATGAAAATACAGTGCTTAATTGGTATGAAGAGAAAACCGAAACAGAGTTATTAGAAGCTGATGTTCAAATGAGTCTTACATATTCACATCTAGTGTATCCTTTGGGACTAAGCTCTGTAGAAGCTGATCCGGATGTATACTATAGTGTTGATCCGTTATCTGAAAAGATTCGTACATTTAGAGGACAAGAAGCGATAAAATTAGAACAATATAAAGTTGCTTATCAGCAACCAAAGTTTTTAATAAATGAACTACGTGAGGTATACGATCCAGGCGGCTTAGAACAAAGTGGCTCATTTACAGCCGCTTATACACAATTACCAGAAAGAATTCCTGATCGAGTAAATGAATTAGCAGTTGAAATCACAAGTAAGCATATGAATCGCTATGATAAGGTTAAGGCGGTAGAGGATTACTTTCAACAGAATGACTTTGTCTACGATACTCAAAACGTAGCTATCCCTCGTTCCGATCAAGACTATGTAGACCAATTCTTATTTGATACGAAAACGGGATACTGTGATAACTTTTCAACTTCAATGATCGTTTTACTTCGAGCTGTTGGAATTCCTTCCAGATGGGTTAAAGGGTACTCTCAGGGGGAGTATCTAGAAGGAAACAAGTATGAAATCACAAATAATAATGCGCACTCATGGGTAGAAGTTTATTTTCCAGGGTTTGGATGGGTTCCGTTTGAACCAACGAAAGGTTTCAATAACTCAAACGTATTCTCGTTTGACTTAACAGCGGATGAAACGAACCAAGAGAGTGAACTACCAGATAACCAACCACAAGAGATGCCTGTTGAAGAAGAGCCGGAAACAGCAGATGAGACAAAAGAAACTCAATCTAATACAAATGTCTTAGAAAAGGTACTCGGGTATTTTACATGGAAGATATTCTTCATCTTCTTGTTAAGTATGATAGTAGTTTCATATATTTTATTTTCGACCCGGAAGAAATGGATTCCTATTTTGTTTATTTTATTGTATAAACGACGGAATGACGAAGAGGTCTATTTCAAAGCGTATGGTGTCTTGCTAAAGCATTTGGCAAGGGTTGGCATGCCACGTCAAAAAGGGCAAACACTTAGAGAATATGCGCTTCAGGTCGATAAGTACTATCATGGAAATGATATGGAGAGACTGACTCGTAGTTATGAAAGAGCATTGTATCGTAAGGATAATGCCAATAAAGAGTGGGAGAAGTCCGCTGAATTATGGGAAAATTTAATTAAAAAGATATCATCTTGACCAATAAGTACCCGATTGATAGAATAGACACAAATTTAATACGTTTCCTTCGTATATCCTCGATAATATGGTTCGAAAGTTTCTACCAGGCCACCGTAAACGGCTTGACTATGAAGGCAGCTATTCTGTGTGTACTTATAAACTAGAATTCTGCCTTTTTACAGGCGAGGATTCTAGTTTTTTTGTTGTTCGGCGGATGAGCCGATCTTTTCTTGGCTTATAGGAAAGTATAAGTGCAAATACGGCTCTACTTTCGCCGACTTTTCATTATTGGTGTATATAAACAGGTAAATCTATTACAAAATATAACGAGGTGATTTAGTTGAATAACGTACAAGAAATCGTCGTTGTTTTAGACTTTGGAAGTCAATATAACCAGCTAATTACAAGAAGAATAAGGGAATTTGGGGTTTATAGTGAGTTACATCCGCATACAATGACAGCAGATGAAATAAAGAAGCTTCAGCCAAAGGGTATCATTTTATCTGGTGGTCCGAATAGCGTGTATGACCCAAATGCCTTTAGTTGTGATGAGGAAATTTTTGAATTAGGAATTCCTGTTTTAGGGATATGCTACGGAATGCAGCTCATGACAAAGCATTTTGGTGGAAAAGTAGAAAAAGCACAACACCGTGAATATGGTAAAGCAACAATATCTGTACAACATGAATCTGCTTTATTTGCGACTATTCCAAATGAACAAGTGGTTTGGATGAGTCATGGTGACTTAGTGGTAGAAACACCTGACGGCTTTACAGTAGATGCTGTAAGTCCTTCATGTCCAATTGCAGCCATGAGTAACGAAGCGGGTGATCTTTTTGGGGTTCAATTTCATCCAGAGGTTCGCCATTCAGTGTATGGAAACGATCTACTCAAAAACTTCGTATTCGGTGTTTGTGGATGCTCAGAGAGCTGGTCAATGGAAAACTTTATTGAAATTGAGATGGAAAAAATCCGACAAACAGTGGGAGATAAGAAGGTCCTTTGTGCATTAAGTGGTGGAGTGGATTCTTCGGTTGTTGCTGTACTGATTCATAAAGCAATCGGTGATCAACTAACTTGTATGTTTGTAGACCATGGTCTTCTTCGTAAGGATGAGGCTGAAGGGGTTATGAAGACATTTACTGAAGGTTTCAACATGAATGTAATAAAAATTGATGCGAAAGATCGCTTCCTAAATAAGTTAAAAGGCGTAAGCGACCCAGAACAAAAACGTAAAATCATTGGAAATGAGTTTATTTATGTTTTTGATGATGAGGCAACAAAGCTGGAGGGCATCGATTATTTAGCTCAAGGTACTCTGTATACAGATATTATTGAAAGTGGTACAGCAACTGCCCAAACGATAAAGTCTCACCATAATGTTGGCGGACTTCCAGAGGATATGAAATTCCAATTGATCGAGCCACTTAATACTTTATTTAAAGATGAAGTACGTGCACTTGGTACTGAACTTGGCATACCTGATGAAATTGTGTGGCGTCAACCATTCCCTGGACCAGGTTTAGGTATTCGTGTCTTAGGTGAAGTGACAGAAGATAAATTAGAGATTGTTCGTGAATCAGATGCAATTTTACGTGAAGAAATAAGAAAAGCGGGATTGGATCGGGAGATTTGGCAATACTTCACGGTATTACCTGATATTCGTAGCGTTGGGGTAATGGGTGATGCGAGAACCTATGATTACACGATCGGTATCCGTGCTGTTACATCAATAGATGGAATGACTTCAGACTGGGCAAGA
The DNA here is from genome assembly GCF_047246645.1 of Ferdinandcohnia jepli. Classification (NCBI taxonomy): domain Bacteria; kingdom Bacillati; phylum Bacillota; class Bacilli; order Caryophanales; family Bacillaceae; genus Ferdinandcohnia; species Ferdinandcohnia jepli. The sequence continues at coordinate 2,229 of NZ_JBFOKR010000027.1, read as the reverse complement.
ATTCCATGGGAAGTATTAGAGTTGATCTCTACACGTATAGTAAATGAAGTAAGTCACGTTAACAGAGTTGTGTATGATATTACAAGTAAGCCACCTGCAACAATTGAGTGGGAATAGGCCGGAACCGAACAATATGTTAAAAAAATATATAAACGTTCGTTTTTCATATTGACTCCATAGGTACATTGTCTTATAATGAAAACAAATCAAATATTGTAGAAATACGTCGTATAATCTTGGGGATATGGCCCAAAAGTTTCTACCGAGCTACCGTAAAATGGCTTGACTACGAGGTATAACGTGATTGAAAAGAGTCTATTCTATGATTCTTCTTTTCTATTGTTATGCTTTTAAGTCAAGCGCTTCAGATATTATATCTGAGGCGCTTTGTTGTTTGGTTTGAGCAATACGATGCAAATAGATAACAGGGAGAGGTGTCAATATCATGAAAAAGTATTTTCAATTTGACGAACTAGGAACAACTTACAGAAAAGAATTTGTTGGTGGTTTAACAACGTTTTTATCAATGGCTTATATTTTATTTGTAAATCCAGCAATGCTTTCACTGGCTGATATTCCAGATCTACCGCCGGAAATGAGAATGGATGCAGGTGCCGTTTTCGTTGCAACAGCATTAGCTGCAGCGATTGGTACATTATTAATGGGGTTAATTGCTAGATATCCAATAGCGCTAGCTCCAGGTATGGGATTAAATGCTTTCTTCGCTTTCTCGGTTATTTTAGGGATGGGCATTCCTTGGCAAACTGCTTTGTCAGGAGTTTTTGTTTCAGGAGTAATCTTCATTCTATTAACTTTATCAGGAATTCGTGAAACGATTATTAACTCTATCCCAGCAGAACTAAAATACGCAGTAGGTGCTGGTATTGGATTATTCATTACCTTTGTTGGTCTTCAAAATGCAGGTATTATCGCAAACTCTGATGCTACATTAATAGCATTGGGTGATCTTACAGCAGGAAATACTTTACTTGCAATCTTTGGTGTGTTTATCACAGTTATTTTAATGGTACGAAAAATAAATGGTGGAATCTTTATTGGTATGGTAGTTACAGCGATCGTTGGTATGCTGTTTAACTTGATTGATACACCAGATGCAATTGTTGGTGCAGTTCCAAGTATCGCTCCAACCTTCGGAGCAGCATTTGAAAACTTTGGCGATATCTTCTCTTTACAAATGTTAGTTGTTATTCTTACTTTCCTATTTGTAGACTTCTTTGATACAGCTGGTACATTAGTTGCTGTCGCAAACCAAGCAGGACTTATTAAAGAAAACAAGTTACCGCGTGCAGGAAAAGCGTTATTTGCAGATTCTGCTGCAACAGTTGTAGGATCAGTTTTAGGAACATCAACAACAACGTCTTATGTTGAATCAAGTGCGGGGGTTGCTGCAGGAGCTCGTACTGGTTTTGCTTCTATTGTAACAGGGGTCTTATTCTTATTAGCTCTATTTTTCTCACCTCTTTTAGGAGTTGTAACATCTGCAGTTACTGCACCTGCGCTGATTATCGTAGGAGTATTAATGGTATCAACTCTTGGTAAAATCGAGTGGGATAAATTCGAAATCGCAGTTCCAGCTTTCTTAACAATTATTATCATGCCATTATCTTATAGTATTGCAACAGGTATCGCGATTGGATTTATCTTCTATCCAATTACAATGATAGTAAAAGGAAGAGCGAAAGAGATTCATCCTATTATGTATGGGTTATTCGTTATCTTCGTACTTTACTTTGTGTTTTTAGTTTAATTTTATAAAGAGTAATATAGCTGATCCCGGACACTTGTTCGGGATCTTTTTTAGCAGATAGGAAAGCATAAAATTCTTCCTATCTGCATAAGTGCAACTACGGCTCTGCTGTCGCCTAAAGGCTCGGCAACCGCCGAGTTTTCTAATATTAGAATAAAGCTTGTGGAAAAAACTATATAATGAAGATATCAATCAATGAAAGATAAAATGTCGAAAATGGTCAATATTTCCTGTATAAATGATATTGACCTAGGGGAATAATCTTGGTATATTTAGTGAGTCGTTGTTACACTGTTTTTTAGTTTCATAAACACTTTTAAAAGAGGTGTTGACATCAGTGATACAACATGATATATTATAAAAGTCGCTTCTGAGCGATAAACAAAAAAGTTCTTTGAAAACTGAACACAATACAAGCGTCAACGTTTAATTCAAGTAACAAACTATTGAGCAATCAATAC
>NZ_JBFOKR010000026.1:0-51315 GCF_047246645.1 Ferdinandcohnia jepli | reverse complement strand
GTTGGGGCATTGCCCCTGTGAGAGTAGGACGTCGCTAGGCACGAGAGAAAGACCAGCTGGAATGGCTGGTCTTTTTTTGTTTTTTTATAAAAAGGTTTTAATGTAACTGGTGTTTTTTATTTGTTTGAAATGGTTAAATATTATGACTTGTAAAAATTGCTAAAATGCATAAATTTTGATTAACATGCACAAATTCAATTTAACGCGCATAAATCCAATTAACATGCACAAATCTGATTTAACGTGCATTAATTCCAAATAACAAGCATAAGTGGTTGGTACAAGGATCCCGCTGTCTAAACAATTGATGAGGGAGTTACTGGGTCCTTCAATATAGGAGACTAAATTCTATATAACCACCCATATTAATAACAAAAAAGAGCAAATAGTAACTTTTCACCAGTAATTGATAAACCTACATGAGAGTTACTTTTTTCGAGAGGAAGCCAGTTAAAATTAAGCTGGTAGATACCGACCGAAATATCGCTAAAAACCGTAAATTTCAATTAAAAATCGTAAATCCGAATTAAAAACCGTAAATTTCAATTAAAAATCATAAATCCAAATTAAAAATCGTAAATCCAAATTAAAAATCATAACTACTATCCCTAAGAAGAATACAAGACATTATCCAACTAACAAGTCCCCTATCTAGCTTAAAATACTAAAAAAACACCAATAAACCCAAAATAAATAGCTACTTTCTTCAATTTAAAAACCATAACTCGAAAATAAAAACCCGTAAGTTAGTTTTCATGACAATTTTCAAGGTTACATTACTCATTTTTCGCAATAAGGATACTAAATTTATCGCAATCAGCTCTTCCGTATAATGAAACTCCAATAAAACCTCCCAAGAACAAAAGATTTTTACTAAAACCTTTCTATACAGGCAAAACTACCACAAAGACCGGAAAGCCTACATAAATCAAAGCAAACCTATCAAAACCTACACTTACCAAAGTAACCCCATGCTATCCACCACAACCACCAAATAACCTCTAACAACCAACCGCCCTATTCCACAATCCATCATAATAATGCACTACATCCCTAGGCGTTCAAGACTATTCAATAAATAGTAGGATATGCAAATCATAAAATAATGTTTGTTTCGTATAAATATAAAACACTCAATTTTTCTGTTTTGCTTTAAAGGTAAATAAGGGATTGTATCGAATTACATACTAAAGTATAAAGTGTATTTCTACTTCATAGGGGGATTAGAATGGCAGAATTTCTTGCAACTTTCCAAAGCGAAGATTTTATAACGATGTCTATTCGTATATTCATAGCGGCTTTATTATGTGGCCTTGTCGGATTAGAAAGGGAAGTAAATAAACATCCTGCAGGATTTCGTACACATCTACTGGTAGGGGTTGGATCATGTTTAATGATGTTAATGTCTATTTATGGTTTCCAACCTTATCTTGAGATGAGCGAAAATGTAAGATTTGATCCCGCACGTATTCCTTCATATGTCATAAGTGGGATTGGATTCCTGGGAGCAGGGACAATTCTTGTTCGCGATGCAACTGTACGAGGTTTAACTACTGCTGCTTCTATTTGGGTTGTAGCAGGATTGGGTCTGATAATTGGCTTGGGTATGTATGCACCAGCAATTCTAACAACGATAGTGGTTTTACTAAGCTTAATATTTTTGAATCGTCTGGAAGAATACTTTTTTAAATCTACAAAGAGAAAGAGAGTGCATATAATAATTAATGAAGATGTCTCTTCCTCAGGTGAAGTACTTCAACTATTTAAAACACATGGTTTTAGGGTCAAAGATTTTAACTTGAAATATTCAAAGGATAGGGATGAGGCTAACTGTCAATTTACAATAGAAGTTGAAGTCTCAAGTAAAAAAGAACGTGTTAGATTGTACGAGGAGTTTTCTAGATTAGAAAATGTACAAAAAATATTTTAAAAACAAGTTTAGAGCGGTACTTACTTTGGTAAATATAGATGGTATGAGTATTTATGAAGCAAGTACCGTACCTCGACTGTGAAATATAAGTGATTAAATGATAATTAAATTACCTTTCCTACCCGCATAAATAAAACGGCTCGCCAATCGCAAGTTTTCTTTTTCTAATTATAAAAACGCACATCAGTTGAAAAAATAGTTCAATCAATTTATATTATAGTTATAGTCAAATATAGTCAAAGTCAAGGTGAGGTGTGGATAATATGAGAAATATATCAGATATCATTGAGCAGTATTTGAAGAATGTTCTTGATATGAGTGATCGAGCGATAGTTGAAATAAAAAGAAGTGAGATTGCAGATAAATTTGAATGTGTCCCATCTCAAATTAATTATGTCATCAATACACGTTTTACTTTAGAACGAGGCTATCTTGTGGAAAGTAAACGTGGTGGCGGTGGATACATTCGCATCATGAAAGTGACAGCAAATGATGATTCTCAACTGCTTGAACAACTTGTTAGATTGATTGACCGAAGAATATCACAAACAAGTGCAGAAGATGTCATCGTACGCTTAGTAGAGGAAGAGGTCATTTCTAAAAGAGAAGCAAAGATAATGCTGAGTGTTATCGATCGCTCTGTCTTATTTATAGAGCTACCACATCGAGATGAGTTACGAGCCAGAATGTTAAAAGCTATGCTCACAACTCTTATGTATAGGTAATTCGCTAAAATATGGCCGCTCTAAACAGATTAAAGCGTAGAGTAGGAGAGGTGTTAACATGATATGCCAAGATTGTAATAAACGTCCTGCGACACTGCATTTTACTAAGATCGTAAACGGAGAAAAAACAGAGGTACATCTATGTGAACATTGTGCTCAGGAAAAAAGCGAGATGTTTATGTTTTCAGGAACCTCTGGGTTTTCAATTGATAATTTATTAGCAGGACTTCTTCATATTGAACCGTTAAAAGGTACTAAGACAAATGCTTTTCAACAAAATGAAATTTTACAATGTGAAAATTGCAAAATGACATTCCCACAATTTGCGAAGGTAGGTCGATTTGGCTGCTCGAATTGTTACTCAACCTTCGAAAAACAACTTACCCCAATTTTAAAAAGGCTACATTCTGGTAATACAAGTCATACTGGGAAAATTCCTAAGCGTATCGGAGGGACATTCCATATACGTAAGGAGATTGAACAACTAAAACAAAAGCTGAAAGAATATATTTCTCAAGAGGAATTTGAAAAGGCTGCAGAAACCCGTGACCAAGTAAGAGCCTTAGAAAAAAGAGTAAGTGGGCATGGAGAGGGGGAGGTTTAATCTATGTCACTTGAACGATTTATTAAGCAAGCCTTAAGTTCTTGGATGAGCCAAGAGGGTCCTGATTCAGATATTGTACTTAGTTCAAGAATTAGGTTAGCTAGAAATTTTAAGAACATCCCTTTTTCAACCGTATATTCTAATGAAGAGGCACAGCAAATAGTTGAAATCTTTCAGGAGAGATTTTCAGGAAGAAGTTTTCCTTCAATAGGAGACTTTGAATTATTAAAGGTTAATGAACTACAACCTATTGAGAAAAGAGTGCTTGTAGAAAAACACTTAATAAGTCCTCATTTAGCGGAGGATTCTCCATTTGGTGCATGTCTTTTATCTGAAAATGAAGAAGTAAGTATTATGATTAATGAAGAGGACCATGTCCGGATTCAATGTTTATTTCCTGGTTTCCAATTATCCGAAGCACTAGAAGTGGCAAACAATTTAGATGATTGGATTGAAGAACAGGTAGATTATGCATTTGATGAAACAAGAGGATACTTAACAAGCTGCCCTACAAATGTAGGTACCGGTTTACGAGCATCAGTTATGATGCATTTACCAGCATTAATTTTGACTCAACAAATGAGTCGGATAATCCCAGCTATTAACCAACTAGGTTTGGTCGTTAGGGGGATTTATGGAGAAGGTAGCGAAGCATTAGGGAATATCTTTCAAATTTCCAACCAAATCACACTAGGCAAAACGGAAGAAGATATTGTAGAAGACTTAAAGAGCGTAGTTACTCAACTGATTTCACAGGAACGTTCAGCGAGAGAGGCATTAGTAAAAACCTCCACGATTCAGTTAGAAGACCGAGTTTTTCGTTCATATGGGACTTTAGCAAACAGTCGGATTATCGAATCAAAAGAAGCTGCTAAATGCTTGTCAGATGTCCGATTAGGTATTGATCTTGGATATATAAAAAATATCTCTAGGAATATACTTAATGAATTGATGGTTCTTACCCAACCAGGGTTTTTACAGTCATATGCAGGAGGGTCGCTACGGCCAAATGAAAGGGACATTAGAAGAGCGACGCTAATTCGAGAAAGATTAATGCTTGAAAATAATAAGACTACTGACATGGAGGGTGATGAGTAATGATGTTTGGAAGATTTACAGAGCGTGCACAAAAGGTATTGGCGTTAGCACAAGAGGAAGCTGTACGTCTTGGTCATAACAATATTGGTACAGAGCATGTGTTATTAGGTCTTATTCGAGAAGGAGAAGGTATCGCAGCAAAGGCGCTATTAGCACTTGGATTGGGACCGGAAAAAATCCAAAAAGAAGTAGAAACATTAATTGGTAGAGGCCAAGAGGGTTCGCAGACAATTCATTATACACCTAGAGCGAAGAAGGTAATTGAGCTATCAATGGATGAAGCCAGGAAGCTAGGGCACTCGTATGTTGGTACTGAACATATTTTACTTGGTTTAATTCGAGAAGGAGAAGGTGTCGCGGCAAGAGTATTAAATAACCTGGGAGTTAGCTTGAATAAAGCCCGCCAACAGGTGCTGCAGCTGCTAGGTAGTAACGAATCTTCGTCAGGCCACCACGGTGGTGGAGCAGCAAATGCCAACACTCCTACATTAGATAGTCTTGCGAGAGATCTAACAGCGATTGCCAGGGAAGGAAGTCTTGACCCGGTTATTGGAAGAAGTAAAGAAATTCAGCGTGTTATTGAGGTATTAAGTAGACGTACTAAAAATAATCCAGTCTTAATAGGTGAGCCTGGTGTTGGTAAGACAGCAATTGCAGAAGGATTGGCTCAACAAATTGTAAATAATGAAGTGCCGGAAACGTTACGCGATAAACGTGTAATGACGCTGGATATGGGTACGGTAGTTGCTGGTACAAAATACCGCGGAGAATTTGAAGATCGTTTGAAAAAAGTGATGGATGAGATTCGTCAAGCAGGAAATATTATTTTATTCATAGATGAACTTCATACATTAATTGGTGCAGGCGGAGCTGAAGGAGCTATTGATGCTTCGAATATATTAAAACCTTCACTTGCTCGTGGAGAACTACAATGTATCGGTGCAACTACATTAGATGAGTATCGTAAATATATTGAAAAAGATGCAGCGCTTGAGCGTAGATTCCAGCCAATTCAAGTTGATGAGCCAACAGTAGATGAGTCTATTCAGATTTTAAAAGGATTGCGTGATCGTTATGAGGCACATCACCGTGTTTCCATCTCTGATGAATCAATTGTTCAAGCGGTTAAGTTATCAGATCGCTATATATCAGATCGATTCTTACCAGATAAAGCAATTGACCTAATTGATGAAGCTGGTTCAAAGGTTCGTCTACGTTCTTACACAGCTCCACCTAACTTAAAGGAACTTGAGCAAAAACTTGAAGAAGTTCGAAAAGAAAAAGATGCTGCTGTTCAAAGCCAAGAGTTTGAGAAGGCTGCGTCATTACGAGATACAGAACAACGCCTACGTGAACAATTAGAGGAAACAAAGAAAACCTGGAAAGAGAAGCAGGGTCAGGAAAACTCTGAGGTTACAGTAGATGATATTGCAATGGTTGTATCAAGCTGGACTAGAATACCGGTCTCTAAACTAGCACAAACAGAAGCAGATAAATTATTAAACATGGAAGATATTCTTCATTCACGAGTAATTGGTCAAGAGGAAGCAGTAAAGGCTGTCTCCAAAGCAGTAAGACGTGCTAGAGCGGGCTTAAAAGATCCTAAGCGTCCTACTGGGTCATTTATTTTCCTTGGACCAACAGGTGTGGGTAAGACGGAACTAGCTCGAGCGTTGGCTGAATCAATCTTTGGTGATGAGGACGCAATGATTCGTGTAGATATGTCAGAATACATGGAGAAACATTCAACTTCCCGTTTAGTAGGTTCTCCTCCAGGGTATGTAGGATATGATGAGGGTGGACAATTAACAGAAAAGGTACGCCGTAAGCCATATTCCGTAATCCTGTTAGATGAAATTGAAAAGGCACATCCAGATGTATTTAATATTTTACTCCAAGTACTAGAAGATGGCCGCTTAACAGATTCAAAAGGTCGAACAGTTGACTTTAGAAACACAATTCTAATCATGACTTCAAATGTAGGTGCTGATACATTAAAACGAAATAAATATGTAGGATTTAATGTACAAGATGAAAATCAGGACTATAAAAATATGAAGAGCAAAGTAATGGATGAACTAAAGAAAGCATTCCGTCCTGAATTCTTGAACCGTATCGATGAAATCATTGTCTTCCATTCACTTGAGAAAAAGCATCTCAAGGAAATTGTGACACTTATGTCCGATCAATTGACAAAACGCTTAAAAGAACAAGACATTGAACTTGAACTCACTGATGCGGTAAAAGAAAAGATAGCCGAAGAAGGATACGACCCAGAATACGGAGCACGCCCACTACGTCGAGCTATTCAAAAGCAAATTGAGGACCGTTTGTCTGAAGAGCTACTAAGAGGTAATATTGAAAAAGGCAAGAAAATCATTATGGACTTTGACAACGGAGAATTTATTGTTGGTGGTTCAAAGGAAACGGTAAATAAAGCATAGGGAAAAGAAATAAGCACAGAGGGGTATACATCAAAATTTGATTTTAATGTATACCTCTTTTTTTAACAGTATCATGAGTGAATTAGGATGAGACTATGTCAAAGTATAAACTAATTACTCAAGATTTATTCTGCTAAAAAGCTTTTCTTGTCTAACTGCCAATTCAAATAATTACAATCTATTGAAAGGACTAACAAGATGGCAAAAACAAAGACTAAATTCACTTGTCAAACATGTGGATATGAAACACCAAAATGGATGGGAAAATGTCCAGGTTGTAACGCTTGGAATACATTAGTAGAAGAAGTTGAACAAAAGTCAACAAGAAGAGGGGCATTTGCACATTCAAGCCCTACAATTCAACGTAAGCCTTCACCGATTACTTCTATTCAAAGTGAAAATGAGCCTAGAATGTATACAACCAATAAGGAATTTAACCGAGTACTCGGTGGCGGAATTGTACAAGGTTCTCTTGTCTTAATAGGTGGTGACCCGGGGATTGGGAAATCAACCTTATTACTACAAATATCCTCACAATTAGCGTCCCAGAAAAAGGTTCTCTACATATCTGGGGAAGAGTCGGTTAAACAAACGAAATTGCGTTCCGACCGATTGGGGATTAATTCCGAACAATTGTTCGTTCTTGCTGAAACAGACTTAGAATTTATTTCCCAGACAATTGTCGAATTAGAGCCTTCATTTGTCGTAATCGATTCCATACAGACAATCTATCATTCTGAAATAGCTTCAGCTCCCGGTAGTGTATCACAGGTGCGCGAGTGTACCGCTGAGCTTATGCGGATTGCGAAGTCGAATGGCATTGCTATATTTATAGTCGGACACGTAACGAAAGAAGGAAATATAGCAGGTCCAAGGTTATTAGAACACATGGTAGATACCGTTTTATACTTTGAAGGGGAGCGTCATCATACTTATCGAATATTACGTGCTGTTAAAAACCGTTTTGGTTCGACAAATGAAATGGGTATCTTTGAGATGAAAGAAACTGGTTTAGAGGAAGTGGCAAATCCATCTGAAATTTTTCTGGAAGAACGTTCGTCTGGTTCAGCAGGATCAATTGTTGTTGCTTCTATGGAGGGAACACGACCAGTATTAGTGGAAGTACAAGCACTTATTTCTCCAACAAGTTTTGGTAACCCACGAAGAATGGCAACTGGTATTGACCATAACCGAGTTTCTTTATTAATGGCAGTACTGGAAAAAAGAGCAGGACTACTATTACAAAACCAAGATGCCTATTTAAAAGTAGCAGGAGGAGTAAAGCTAGATGAACCAGCTATTGATTTAGCGGTAGCACTGAGCATTGCATCCAGTTTTAGAGATCAGCCGTCAAATCCGACTGATGTAATAATAGGTGAAGTGGGCTTAACTGGCGAAGTAAGACGTGTATCAAGAATTGAACAACGGGTCCAAGAAGCAGCAAAACTTGGTTTTAAACGAGTCATCGTACCAGAGCGCAATCTGGGGGGGTGGACTAGTCCAAAGGGAATTGAAGTAGTTGGGGTAAGTGATATTAGACAAGCTATCCAACATACACTAGGAAGATAACGGAAAAATAAAAGTGAAACATTTTGTTACTCTAAATCGTATATAAAGTATTATCGTTTTTTTATGTGTAAAATAAAAAAATGGTAATAATTTTATAGACATTTAAAAATAATATATTAGTATCGTTTATCTTTAATCAGTCAGGTTCACCCCGACTGATTAAAGGTAAAGCCTCGGCGGATGCCTCGATTTTTCAAAGTGAATTTTTCGAGCAAGCCCGAAAAAAATGGGCGCAAATACACCAAGGCGCATTTGATTACAATCTATGTCATTCTGTTTACATTTTAAAAAATCTATTTAATGTAGGTTTCAATTAATATAAAGTGATTATAATGATAAGAGGAGGTGAAGGAATGTTAAAACGTATTGTACAGCTATTTTTTCTAATTGTTGGAGGAATGCTTGGAATTGTATATCTTCCAGACTTACTGGGGCTGTTAAATATCGACAATATTCCATATTTGAATAATTCATATACGCTTGCGATTTTAGGTGCTATTATATTATTTATTGCTACTTTTTGGTTAGTAGATTATATCGTGGGTCTCATCAAATGGTTAGAGGAATCGTTGATTAAAGCTCCAGTAACAGACGTTCTTTTTGGTAGTTTAGGATTAATATCAGGTTTAATTGTTGCATTTCTAATTGTGATTCCATTAGATCGCATTAGTTTTTCAGTTGTAAATACGGTTCTTCCTATTTTCATTACACTTCTCTTAGGTTATCTCGGATTTCAGGTTGGTTTCAAGAAAAGAGATGAACTTGTAAATCTATTCTCGATTAATCGAATGAGCAAGAAAAAAGGGGTAGACGAAGAGGAAGTTAACCAACAAGCTAAAAAACTGAAAATATTAGATACAAGTGTTATTATTGATGGGCGAATTGCAGATATTTGTCAAACTGGTTTCCTAGAGGGAACGATTGTGATTCCAAGATTTGTGTTAGAGGAATTGCAGCATATTGCGGATTCTTCGGATGTGTTAAAACGAAATCGAGGCAGACGAGGACTTGATATCTTAAATAGAATTCAAAAGGAACTCTCCATTAAGGTGGATATCTATGAGGGAGACTTTGATGATATCCAAGAGGTTGATAGTAAGCTAGTGAAGCTTGCAAAACTGACTATGGGTGTAGTGGTAACGAATGATTTTAACCTTAATAAGGTTTGTGAACTACAAAATGTAGCTGTTTTGAACATTAATGATTTAGCCAATGCCGTCAAGCCAGTTGTACTTCCTGGTGAAGAACTAAGTGTTCAAGTCATTAAGGATGGGAAAGAGCATAATCAAGGTGTTGCCTATCTTGACGATGGTACAATGATTGTTGTAGAAGAAGGCCGTGATTATATCGGCAAACGTATTGATGTTCTCGTAACAAGTGTTTTACAAACATCAGCTGGTCGAATGATATTTGCAAAGCCTAAGCTACTAGAAAAAGCATTATAAAGCAGCCTTTATTTTCAAACTGATAGGAGCGTTATTCGATGAATTATCAGGTTGTCATTCCTGCGGCAGGTTCAGGGAAAAGAATGAATGCAGGGAAGAATAAACAATTCATCAAACTGCAATCAATACCAGTGATTATTCATACATTAAAGGTGTTTGAACAGGATCATCTTTGCACTGGAATTATATTGGTTATTAATAAGGATGAACAACAGGAATTTGAGTCATTATTGAATGAATATCAACTACAAAAGGTTATTGCACTTGTACACGGTGGTAGTGAACGTCAGCATAGTGTATATAATGGGTTACAGGAAGTAACGAATGCTACTATTGTTTTAGTGCATGATGGGGCAAGGCCTTTTTTAAAGATTGATTTGATTCATAAGCTAGTAAATGCGGCTGAGGCGCAAGGAGCTGCTATTTTAGCAGTGCCTGTAAAAGATACGATAAAACGTGCATCTAGTGATTTAATTGTTAATGAAACGGTTGAGCGTTCTGGCTTGTGGGCGGTACAAACCCCACAAGCTTTTCATGTTTCTATTTTGAAAGAGGCACACGAACTTGCTAGGCAAAATGATTACTTAGGAACTGATGAAGCAAGTTTGGTTGAACGTATACCCAAAAACGTTACCATTGTAGAGGGCGACTATTTGAATATTAAACTTACAACACAGGACGACCTATTATTTGCTGAAGCAATTTTACAAAAATGGACAACCTAGCTTTCCATTTTTTATTAGATAATAAATTATATAATTTTTAACTTACTTTTGATGTCTAGCTCCAGCGCCTAGCCCTCGAGGTCGCTTCACCCCTCCTGCGGAGGAACAGCCTCCTCGTCAGGGTTCCAGCGCTTGTCGGACTTGCACAGGATGTGCTGACTTCTACGTTCGCCACAGGACGTGGCGGTTATTAGTAGAAGTTCTACTTTTAAGGCGCTTGCGTTTTTATTAATAAGGGGGATAACAATGTTTCGAATTGGACAAGGATTTGATGTACATCAATTAGTAGAAGGACGTCCGTTAATTATTGGAGGTATAGAAATACCTTATGAAAAGGGACTTTTAGGACACTCTGATGCTGATGTGTTACTTCATACAGTATCTGATGCGTGTTTAGGAGCTATTGGCGAAGGTGATATAGGTAAGCATTTTCCTGATACAGATCCTGACTATAAGGATGCAGATTCAGCCGTATTAATGGCTGATGTATGGAAACTAGTAAGAGATAGAGGTTATCAATTAGGAAATATAGATTGTACGATTATTGCACAAAAACCTAAAATGGCACCTTACATAGAACAAATTAGAACTCGAATTGCTGAGCTATTAGAGGCAGATGCTTCACAAGTAAATGTCAAGGCTACAACAACAGAAAAACTTGGATTCACAGGACGTGGTGAAGGTATAGCAGCACAGGCGGTTGTCTTACTTCAGAAGGCAGAAAGATAATTTTATCTTTATCGAACTCCGAGTTCTTGAAGGTGTGGGGATAAAAGCAGTAAAATTAGTGGGATTCATCCCAGACTGAATTTAGCTATAGCCTCCAGAAGATGCAAGAATTGATTAAGTTGAAATTTTAAAAGTAAGCTTAAAAAGAACGGGGAATAATTCCGCTGAACACATTAGATAAAGTTCGCTTTGACACGAGTCAAAGTAGTGGTAAAATAGCTTTTAGAAAAAGCGAAGTTGTAACGGAGGGTACTATAAAAATGTCAAATAACATACGAGTGCGTTATGCACCAAGTCCAACCGGACATCTACATATTGGTAATGCAAGAACTGCATTATTTAATTATTTATTTGCAAGAAATCAAAACGGAAAGTTTATTATTCGTATCGAGGATACAGATAAAAAACGAAATATTGAGGGTGGAGAAGAAAGCCAATTAAAATATTTAAAATGGCTTGGAATTGATTGGGATGAAAGTACGGATGTCGGTGGAAATTACGGGCCATATCGCCAATCAGAACGTAATGACCTTTATGAGAAGTATTATCAAGATTTACTTGACCGTGAATTAGCGTATAAATGCTATTGTACGGAAGAGGAAATTGAAAAAGAACGCGAAGAGCAAATCGAACGTGGTGAAAATCCTCGTTATTCCGGTAAATGTCGCAGCCTGACAAAAGAACAGCAAGAGGCTTTAGAAAAGGAAGGTAGACAACCGAGTATACGCTTCCGAGTACCGGAAGGAAAAGTATATCAATTTAATGATATGGTAAAAGGCGATATTTCTTTTGAATCAGAAGGTATGGGAGACTATGTAATTGTAAAAAAGGATGGAACACCAACCTATAATTTTGCAGTTGCTGTAGATGATCACCTTATGGAAATATCACATGTTTTACGTGGAGAGGACCATATTTCAAATACTCCAAAACAAATAATGATCTATGAAGCATTTGATTGGACTATTCCAACCTTTGGCCATATGACATTGATTGTAAATGAAAGTCGTAAGAAATTAAGTAAGCGTGATGAGTCTATTATTCAGTTTATTGAGCAATATGAGGAGCTGGGTTATTTACCAGAAGCGCTCTTTAACTTTATTGCTTTATTAGGATGGTCACCGGGCGGAGAAGAAGAAATTCATACAAGAGAAGAATTTACAAAAATCTTTGATCCTAGTCGATTATCTAAATCACCTGCAGTCTTTGATACACAAAAGCTTACTTGGATGAATAATCAATATATAAAAAACTTAGATGTAGAGCGCCTTGTTGAAATATCTTTACCACATCTAATTAAAGCTGGTCGTGTGAAAGAAGCAATGAATGATCAAGAAAGACAATGGGCACATGACCTAATTGCACTTCATCAGGAAAAAATGAGCTACGGCGCTGAAATTGTAGATCTTACCGAACTTTTCTTTAAAGATGAGGTTGAATTTGAAGAAGACGCAAAAGAAGTGTTAGCGGGAGAACAGGTACCAGAGGTATTAAAGGCATTTTTACAAGAAGTTGAAGGGCTGGAGAGCTTTAGTGCAGACGAAATAAAGGCTGCTATTAAAGCTGTTCAAAAAGCAACTGGACAAAAAGGTAAAAACCTCTTTATGCCAATAAGAGCTGCAGCTACTGGGCAATTACATGGACCTGATTTACCACAAGCAATACACCTGTTAGGTAAACAAAAAATTATTTCTCGCTTAAGCGGGCTAATTAGTTAACATATTGCTAAAAATATAATATAGTATAGATAATTAAAAATCCAAATTGTAAAAGTGTTGATAAGGAGAGTAAATAAGCCTTTACATTAAAAGTGAGTGTTACATATTGCACCACGAAAAAGAGAGAACCATCACCGGCTGAAAGTGGTTTATGTATAAAGTCTTATTGAAATGCACCTTTGAGTCTTTTGTTGAAACTCATACTTGAGGAGTAGGTAAAAGCGGAGCTCACCGTTATGAGATTAAGTTGAGATAGTGTTTTTACATTGTCTAAACAGAGTGGAACCGCGCATAAAAGCGTCTCTGTGTATATCACAGAGACGCTTTTTTTATTTGGTTTTGTTTTTGGGTTATGAAAAATCAAGGAACGGGAGGGTAGGTAGATGTTTAAAAAAATGAAGGAAGACATTGAAGTTGTATTTGAGCAGGATCCGGCTGCTAGAACATATCTAGAAGTTATGCTCACTTACTCAGGATTACATGCTATCTGGTCCCATCGCATTGCGCACAGTTTGTTTAAGAAAAAATTATACTTTTTAGCAAGAGTTGTTTCACAGGTAAGTCGTTTTTTTACGGGAATCGAGATACATCCAGGTGCAAAAATCGGGAAGCGATTTTTTATTGACCATGGGATGGGTGTTGTGATTGGTGAAACATGTGAAATAGGAGATAATGTAACTGTATTCCAAGGTGTCACATTAGGTGGAACTGGAAAAGAAAAAGGAAAACGTCATCCGACAATTAAAGACAATGCTCTAATTGCAACAGGTGCAAAGGTATTGGGGTCAATCACAATTGGTGAAAACTCAAAAGTTGGAGCGGGCTCAGTCGTGTTACAGGATGTACCTCCTAATTCCACTGTTGTTGGGATACCAGGTCGAGTAGTGATACAGGACGGTGTTCGTATTAAAAAAGGAAAGGATTTAAATCATAGTGATTTGCCAGATCCAGTGTTAGATAAATTTAAAGAGCTAGAAAATGAAATAAATCGACTGAATCAGGAGATTCAAAAGAGTAAGGAAGGTGTAAAGGATAATGCCCATTCAAATATATAATACATTAACTAGGAGAAAAGAAGAATTTAAGCCAATTGAAGAAAACAAAGTGAAAATGTATGTGTGCGGCCCAACAGTCTACAATTATATTCATATAGGAAACGCACGTCCTGCAATAGTATTTGACACAGTTAGACGCTATTTTGAATTTCGCGGTTATGATGTAAATTTTGTTTCTAATTTCACGGATGTTGATGATAAGTTAATCAGAGCTGCCAACGAATTAGGTGAGGATGTTCCTACGATTGCAGACCGATTTGTTGCTGCTTATTTTGAGGATGTGTCCGCATTAGGCTGCAAAAAAGCAGATGTTCATCCTAGGGTAACTGAAAACATTGATATCATCGTTGAGTTTATTCAGGCTCTGATTGACAAAGGCTATGCATATGAATCTAACGGTGATGTGTACTATAGGACGAGGGAATTTAAGGAATATGGAAAGCTTTCACATCAGTCGATCGATGAGCTTCGCCTTGGAGCACGTATTGAAGTAGGTGAGAAAAAACAAGATTCACTAGATTTCGTGCTATGGAAAAATGCCAAACCTGGTGAAATTTATTGGGAGAGTCCATGGGGGCAAGGACGTCCCGGATGGCATATTGAGTGCTCTGCAATGGCTCGTAAGTATCTTGGAGATACAATTGACATTCATGCGGGAGGGCAGGATTTAGCATTCCCACACCATGAAAATGAAATTGCTCAATCAGAAGCTGTAACCGGTAAGACATTCGCAAATTACTGGATGCACAATGGATATATAAATATTGATAATGAGAAGATGTCGAAATCACTTGGAAATTTCGTTTTGGTACATGATATTATAAAGGACATTGATCCTCAGGTTTTACGATTTTTCATGCTTTCTGTTCACTATCGACATCCAATCAATTATAGTTTAGATCTTTTGGAAAGTACGAAAAATGGACTCGAGAGATTACGAACATCTTATACAAATTTAAAGCACCGTGTACAAAGCAGTACGAATTTAACAACCAATGATGGAGAATGGCTAGAAAAGATAGCAAATTTTAGAACTGAATTTATTCAATCAATGGATGACGACTTTAATACAGCAAATGCAATCTCTGTATTATTTGAGATGTCAAAGCAAGCGAACTATTACTTACAGGAAAAAAATACATCTGAAAAAGTAATCGAAAGCTTTATAAAAGAGTTTGAAGTACTGTTCGATGTAATAGGTCTTTCTTTAGTTGTCGAAGAAGAAATACTCGATGAAGAAATTGAAGAACTTATTGAAAAACGCATTCAAGCGCGTAAGGAACGTAATTTCGCCCTGTCTGACCAAATTCGTGATGAATTAAAAGCAAAAAATATCATTCTGGAAGATACTCCACAAGGTACTAGGTGGAAAAGAGGATAAGCGATGTCTTTTTTAATAGAAAATCAAGTGGATAGTTATCAACTCAATAGTCTTGCCCTTGCGTATATGGGTGATGCCGTTTATGAAATGTATGTACGGCATTACCTTTTAACGAAGGGAAATGTACGACCAAATCAGCTCCATAATCGGGCAAAACAATATGTTTCGGCAAAGGCGCAATCCGCGGTTATCCATCAAATGCTAGATAATGACTTTTTTACAGAGGAAGAACAAGGGGTTGTACGAAGAGGAAGAAATGCTAAAAGTGGGACAGTTCCCAAAAACACTGATGTTCAGACATATCGATATAGCACTGCATTTGAAGCTTTAATAGGCTACCATCATTTACAGAGTAATGCTGAACGAATTGAAGCCATTGTTTTGGAGGCTTTTCGAATTATTGAAAACTAAGAAAGGAGGAATAATGATGTCTAGTGATTTTATTATTGGTAAAAATCCAGTAATTGAAGCGTTACGATCTGAAAGAGAGATAAATAAAATCTGGATTGCTGAAGGTTCGAATAAAGGTCAAATGAATCAGGTTACAACCCTTGCTAGAGAAAATAACGTATTGGTACAATTTGTACCTAAAAAGAAGATTGATCAAATGGTGGAAGGAAATCACCAAGGTGTAGTAGCACAAGTAGCGGCATACGAATATGTAGAAGTGGATGATATCCTTGCTGCTGCCGTTAAGAAGAATGAATCACCTTTTATACTTCTTTTAGATGAACTTGAAGACCCGCATAACTTAGGATCAATACTTCGTACAGCTGATGCAGTTGGTGCACACGGAGTAATTATTCCAAAACGAAGAGCAGTAGGTTTAACTTCAACAGTAGCAAAGGCATCAACTGGAGCGATTGAGTATGTACCAGTAGCACGAGTAACCAATTTAGCTCGTACGATTGATGATTTAAAAGAGCGTGGGGTCTGGATAGTTGGTACAGATGCTAAAGGAAAAGACGATTATCGAAACGTTGATGGGAAAATGCCGATAGGTCTTGTGATTGGTAGTGAAGGTAAGGGAATGGGTCGACTAATTAAAGATAAATGTGATTTTCTTCTGCGACTTCCAATGCAAGGGAAGGTAACCTCTTTAAATGCTTCTGTAGCTGCGAGTCTTCTAATGTATGAGGTATATCGTAAACGAAATCCATTAGGAGAGTAATTTATATGGATATCCTGTTGGTAGACGGTTACAACATCATAGGTGCTTGGCCGGAATTAAGAGGACTTAAAATAAAGGATTTCGCATCAGCAAGGGATTTACTAATAGAAAAAATGGCTGAATACCAAGCATACACAGGATTTAAAGTTATTGTTGTGTTTGATGCGCATCTCGTGCCAGGTATTGAAACGAAAGTAAAGACAAGAAGAGTTGAAGTTATTTACACACGAGAGAACGAAACAGCGGATGAACGGATTGAAAAGTTAGCCAAACAACTAAGTAATATTAGAACACAAATCCATGTTGCAACATCAGATTATACGGAGCAATGGGCTATTTTTGGACAAGGGGCATTACGCAAGTCCGCAAGAGAATTATTGACTGAGATGGAGGTTATTGAGTCTCGTATTGAACGTAAAGTTAAAAAAGCATATAAAGAGAAACCTACTTCCAAAATACCATTAAGTGAAGAAGTTGCAGAAATTTTTGAAAAATGGCGCCGAGGACAGCGATGACCGGTTGACGCCTGGAAAAACAGTCCTGTATAATATTTCTATATAAAGAATTTTCTTGATGCAAGATAGTAACATTTTTGTATTCAGCAAATTCGAATATCTAGCAACTTCTAAATGGCAGGTCGGGGGGATCGGTGTGAGTTCAAGCTTCGATGATAATGGCAACAGGTTGTATTATGACCGACTAGAGGATGAGGAAGTCGTAGAATTGGTCCATACGGGTGAAAGTGAAGCTCTCGATTATCTAATCAATAAGTATAAGAACTTTGTTCGGGCAAAAGCCAGATCATACTTCCTCATAGGGGCAGATCGGGAGGACATCGTTCAAGAAGGTATGATTGGATTATATAAGGCAATTCGTGATTTTAAGGAGGACAAGCTTTCATCCTTTAAAGCGTTTGCAGAACTTTGTATTACCCGACAGATCATTACTGCGATTAAAACTGCAACAAGACAAAAGCATATCCCACTTAACTCATATGTCTCATTGGACAAGCCAATTTATGATGAGGAATCCGACCGTACATTAATGGATGTTATTTCGGGTGCTAAAGTATTGGACCCTGAGGAATTAATAATAAACAGGGAAAAGTTTGATGATATAGAAGAAAAGATGGCAGAGCTTCTTAGTGATCTGGAAAGAAAGGTTTTAGCTTTATATCTTGATGGTAGATCGTACCAAGAAATCTCAGAAGATCTAAATAGGCACGTGAAGTCTATTGATAACGCATTACAGCGTGTTAAGAGAAAACTAGAACGTTACTTGGAAATAAGAGAAATAAAATTGTAAAATTGTGTCTGATTATTAGGCAACCAATATTTACAGGTCCTAGATAGTATTGACTATAAAACAAGCCTGTGATACAGTTTTAAGGAAAATATAAGACTGTTATACTAATTATCTGATAATAAAAATGCAAAGTAGCATTTTATATAGAAGGTGATAAAATGCGAAAAAAGGTAGTACTTGCTTGTGTGGATTGTGGAAATCGAAACTACACAACAATGAAGAATAGTAGTTCAGCAGAGAGACTTGAAATAAAGAAGTTTTGTAAAACGTGCAATGCCCATACTACCCATCGTGAAACGAAATAAAGACGCCGTGGTCTTTGATTATAGTTGGAGGTTACTTTGATGAAACGCATAACTAAATTTTTCCGTGATGTAGTTCGTGAAATGAAAAGAGTAAGTTGGCCCAAGAGAAAAGAACTAACTCGCTACACAATCGTTACATTAACAACAGTTATCTTTGTTGCAGTGTTCTTTGCAATAATTGATCTAGGAATTTCAGAATTAATTCGTTTAGTACTTGAATAAACCCTGTACACTCATGGTATAATGATGGATAATACAGGAAGAGACATAAAAAGACCCGGTAACGGGTTTTTTTAATTGCGAAAAATATGTAGTTTTGCTGACGATAAATGCGCAAAATAGTAGTAAAATCACTAGATATTGATCTCGAAGGGGAGGGAAGGACAAGTAGTCCTAACAAATGGAAAAGAACTGGTATGTTGTTCATACATATTCGGGGTATGAAAACAAAGTAAAAGCTAATCTAGAAAAACGTGTAGAATCAATGGCTATGCAGGATAAAATATTCCGCGTTGTTGTACCTGAAGATGAGGAAACAGATATAAAGAATGGTAAAAAGAAAATAGTTAAAAAGAAAGTATTTCCGGGTTATGTTTTAGTCGAGTTAATCATGACAGATGATTCATGGTATGTAGTCCGAAATACTCCCGGAGTTACTGGATTTGTAGGCTCATCGGGTTCGGGTTCTAAGCCAACTCCACTATTACCTGAGGAAGTTACCTTTATTCTCAAGAGAATGGGTATGGATGAGAGACCGATGGAAGTTGACTTCGAGTTAAAAGAAACAGTACGTGTTAACGAAGGGCCATTCACTAACTTTACAGGTGCGATTGAGGATTTAGATCTAGACAAGCGTAAAGTAAAAGTTCTGGTGAATATGTTCGGTCGTGAGACGCCGGTAGAGTTAGACTTTTCACAAATTGAAAAAATATAAGAAATGCGGAAGCGACTTCGTAAAAAGCAAAGTTTTTTTCTACGGAGATGATTCTCTTAGTAAGCATTCCTTAGTGGGCAAAAACAAGAAAATTGGCTGCCATTAATACCACATCCTGTGGTTCTGGCAACACTTGCACATCCTAGAAAATGCTAAGTGTTTTCTTCGTGCGATGCCAGGCTGTCGAAGCCTTCCTTGTATTGTGCGGCGGATACTCCGACAAAGAAGCGTTTTTTGCTTCTGTAGGAGGAATTGGAGTTTCTCGAGTTTTTAATCGCTGAGAAAGTCACAAAAAAAATTATAAAAAACTTGATATTGTATTTCAAAAGTGGTAATATTGCATAGGTCAGTATGTCTCAATGATAAAGAGACTAGCTATGCTAATGTTCTTTATTGATATATAAAGAATGATGATGAGTGGGAGGGTATACCCCTATTACCACATCACGGACTTTAAGGAGGTGTGTCTCGTGGCTAAAAAAGTAATTAAAGAAGTAAAATTACAAATTCCAGCGGGTAAAGCAAACCCTGCACCACCAGTTGGACCAGCACTAGGTCAAGCAGGTGTTAATATCATGGGATTCTGTAAAGAGTTCAACGCTCGTACAGCAGAACAAGCTGGTTTAATTATTCCTGTTGTAATCACAGTTTATGAAGATCGTTCATTTACTTTTATTACAAAAACTCCTCCTGCTGCAGTTCTTCTTAAGAAAGCGGCTGGAATTGAGTCTGGTTCTGGTGAACCTAACCGTAATAAAGTTGCAACAGTTAAGCGTGATAAAGTACGCGAGATTGCAGAAACAAAAATGCCAGATCTAAATGCGGCAAACGTTGAATCTGCAATGCGTATGGTTGAAGGTACTGCTCGTAGCATGGGAATTGTCATCGAAGACTAATTCTCTGTATGTTACATGTGTTTGGGGGTTGCGGATGGATTCTTTTGTCTCTATTCGCAACCTTTGATGTGTCTAGCTCCGACGCCTCCCTGCTAGTCAGGATGAAAAAGGCGTCTGTGCTTTTCTACGTGGGAGGTTATTCCGCTAAAACCACAATTGAGGAGGAAATTTATTATGGCAAAAAGAGGTAAAAAGTACGCAGAAGCTGCTAAATTAGTAGACCGTACAAAAGCTTATTCAGTTGCTGAAGCAATTGAACTTGTAAAGAAAACAAATACAGCTAAATTTGATGCTACTGTTGAAGTTGCATTCCGTTTAGGTGTAGATCCGAAGAAAGCTGACCAACAAATTCGTGGTGCAGTTGTTCTTCCAAATGGTACTGGTAAAACTCAACGTGTATTAGTGTTCGCTAAAGGTGAGAAAGCTAAAGAAGCAGAAGCTGCTGGTGCTGATTACGTAGGCGATAGCGAATACATCACTAAAATCACTCAAGGTTGGTTTGACTTTGATGTAATCGTAGCTACTCCAGATATGATGGGTGAAGTTGGTAAACTTGGTCGTGTATTAGGACCTAAAGGTTTAATGCCAAACCCTAAAACAGGAACTGTTACATTTGATGTTGACAGAGCTGTTAAAGAAATCAAAGCTGGTAAAGTAGAATACCGCGTTGATAAGTCTTCTAATATCCATGTTCCAATCGGTAAGATCTCATTTGATGATCAAAAACTAATTGAGAACTTTAATACAATTTATGAAACTATGCTAAAGGTTAAGCCATCTGCAGCAAAAGGTACGTACATTAAGAACGTAGCTGTTTCTTCAACGATGGGACCTGGCGTAAAAGTTGATTCTTCTACATTCTAATTAGAAAAAAGTGGATATTGACTTTTGTGATAGCATTCAATATAATAAGTTTTGTTGTTAACAAATGAATAGCATTTGTACCGTAGACAGTAGGTGCTCCTAAAGCTTAATTTCCTACCGAGGTGTAGTAAGCATATTGATTATGCGTCGTTAATTGATAATTACTACCTCTATGTCTACTCGGCATAGAGGTTTTTTATATCTTAACACCGAACGGTTTCAAGTGTCTGAAATTACTTACAGGAGGTGTAAGAATGAGTCGTGCAGTAGAAACAAAGAAACAAATCGTAACTGAAATTGCAGACAAATTCCGTGATAGCAAATCAACAATCGTTGTTGATTACCGCGGTCTAACTGTTGGTGAAGTAACTGAACTACGTAAGCAACTTCGTGAAGCTGGTATTGAATTCAAAGTGTACAAAAACACTTTAACTCGTCGTGCTGCTGAGCAGGTAGAACTTACTGGTTTAAATGATGCTCTAACAGGACCAAATGCAATTGCGTTCAGTAATGAAGACGTAGTGGCTCCTGCTAAAATTCTTAATGACTTTGCTAAAAAGCATGATGCATTAGAAATTAAAGCTGGTGTAATCGAAGGTAATGTTGCAACTGTAGAAGAAGTTAAAGCTCTTGCGGAACTACCATCTCGCGAAGGTTTACTTTCAATGTTGCTTAGCGTTCTTCAAGCTCCAATCCGTAACCTTGCACTTGTTACTAAAGCAGTTGCAGAACAAAAGGAAGAGCAAGGCGCTTAATATAGTGAGAACAAATCAAGTTGAATTTCAAATATGTTAAACATTTTAAGGAGGATTTTCTAATGACTAAAGAACAAATCATCGAAGCAGTTAAAACTATGACTGTTTTAGAACTAAATGACCTTGTAAAAGCAATCGAAGAAGAATTTGGTGTAACTGCTGCTGCTCCTGTAGCTGTAGCTGCTGGTGGCGGAGCTGAAGCTGCTGCTGAGCAAACTGAATTTGATGTAGTACTAGCTGACGCTGGTGCACAAAAAATCAAAGTTATCAAAGTTGTACGTGAAATCACTGGTCTTGGCTTAAAAGAAGCTAAGGAACTTGTTGACAACACTCCAAAAGCTGTTAAAGAAGGCGTTTCTAAAGAAGAAGCTGAAGAAGTTAAAGCTAAGCTTGAAGAAGTTGGAGCTGGCGTAGAAGTTAAGTAATAACTGTTAACGTAAAAAAGCTCGCTGTTATAGCGAGCTTTTTTACACTTTCAACATAGATTTGTCTTATAGAGTGAATAAAAGGGTTATACTGTTAACATACTCTTATGTTGGGAGATACATAAATGGGCGAACATTATTATACAAGTAAACCCTCTGTTGCAAGCAGCGAAAGAACTTGGTCCTTTGAGTTAAGAGGTAACACTTTCACATTTACAAGTGATAGTGGAGTCTTTTCTAAAAAGGAAGTTGATTTTGGTTCAAGACTATTAATAGAAGAATTTAAAGTGCCAGATGTAATTGGAGACTTTTTAGATGTCGGGTGTGGATATGGTCCAATTGGTTTGTCTCTAGCAAAAGCTTATAATGAACGTCTTGTAGAAATGATCGACGTGAATGAGCGTGCGATTGAGCTCACGAAGAAAAATGCAGAAATTAATAAGATAACAAATATTTCTGTTCATCAAAGTGATCTTTTTACAAATGTTGAGAAAAGTGACTTTGCAGTTATCTTATCTAATCCACCTATTCGCGCAGGGAAAAAGGTTGTCCATCAAATACTTGAAGAAAGTTATAATCGGCTTGTTTCAGGCGGGGAGTTATGGGTAGTAATTCAGAAAAAACAGGGTGCTCCATCAGCAATCGAGAAGCTCGAATCAGTTTTTGAGGATGTGGAAGTGGTTTCGAGAAAGAAGGGCTACCATATTATAAAGGCTAAAAGAGAGTCATAAGCAATAGTACGAAGGTTTTATTTTATAAAAAATAATTGACGGGTAATTTTACCTGTGATAGCATTATATAATGCCAATATGTAATTTTTCCATGTATAGCTAAAAAATTAAATATATGTATAAATATAGTATGTATGGAAAAACTAATAAAATCAATAGTTCGTTTTTTGAAAATGTGGTTTTCTTAGAAGAAACCCTTTTTTTCTTTGTACTTTAAGAGGTTTTACTAAATTAGCTGATTAAAGTATTAAGTTGATCGGCAATCGCCATGCCTTTTTGGAGGTAGAGCCGTAGTTTCTCTTATGCGATAGGGATGGAATTTTGTGCTTTCCTATAGCAAAAAACATCGATTACCTATTTTAAGGTATCGTGTTTTTCTATTGTTTATGTCTTATGTTTCTTTTTAATAGAAGAATACATATGATGGTAGTTTTCGTTTTTAATTCTTACTATTTACATAAATTCGGGTGGCGAATTTGGTAGTTAGTAAGTACAAATAAAAAATTAGCAAGTTTACTAACGCTTGATATGAGGGGTGAATGAGTTGACAGGTCAACTAGTTCAGTATGGACGACACCGCCAACGAAGAAGTTATGCTCGTATTAGTGAAGTTTTAGAATTGCCAAATCTTATTGAGATTCAAACCTCTTCTTATCAGTGGTTTCTTGATGAGGGTCTGAGAGAGATGTTCCAAGACATTTCTCCAATTGAAGATTTTACGGGTAACCTTTCTCTTGAGTTCATTGATTACAGTTTAGGCGATCCTAAATACTCTGTGGAGGAATCGAAAGAGCGAGATGTTACTTATTCAGCGCCACTTCGAGTAAAGGTGCGTTTAATCAATAAAGAAACTGGTGAAGTAAAAGACCAAGATGTATTTATGGGTGATTTCCCACTTATGACTGAAACGGGAACGTTTGTCATAAATGGTGCGGAACGTGTAATTGTATCCCAATTGGTTCGTTCACCAAGTGTCTACTACAGTGGTAAAGTTGATAAAAATGGTAAGCGCGGCTTTACTGCAACGGTAATACCAAACCGTGGTGCATGGCTAGAGTATGAAACAGATGCAAAAGATGTTGTTTATGTACGTATCGATCGTACTCGTAAATTGCCGGTGACTGTGCTTTTACGCGCGCTTGGGTTTGGCTCTGATCAAGAAATCATCGATCTATTTGGTGAAAACGAGTACTTACGAAACACACTTGAAAAAGACAACACTGAGAGTACAGAAAAGGCTTTACTAGAAATATATGAGCGTCTACGTCCGGGAGAACCGCCGACAGTAGATAATGCAAAGAGTTTATTAGAATCTCGCTTTTTTGATCCAAAAAGGTATGACCTGGCGAGTGTTGGTCGTTATAAGATAAATAAAAAACTCAATATTAAAAACCGCCTGTTTAATCAACGCGTAGCAGAAACTCTAGTAGATCCTGAAACAGGTGAAATTATTGTAGAAAAAGGTACACTTCTTGACCGAAGAACGTTGGATCGTGTTATTCCTTACTTAGAGAATGGCATTGGATTTAAATCATTAACACCGACTGGTGGAGTAGTAGATGAAGAAATTACACTTCAATCTATTAAGATTTATGCTCCTAACGATCCGGACGGAGAACATGTAATCAATGTAATCGGTAATGCCTATGTAGAAGAAGGTATTAAAAATATTACACAGGCAGATATTCTTTCTTCAATTAGTTATTTCTTTAACTTGTTACATCAGGTTGGAGATACAGATGATATCGACCATTTAGGTAACCGTCGTCTGCGTTCTGTTGGAGAACTTCTTCAAAATCAGTTCCGTATCGGTTTATCTCGTATGGAACGTGTGGTTCGTGAAAGAATGTCTATTCAAGATACAAACACGATTACACCACAACAATTAATTAATATTCGACCTGTAATTGCATCTATTAAAGAGTTCTTTGGTAGTTCACAATTATCTCAGTTCATGGATCAAACAAACCCGTTAGCTGAATTAACTCATAAGAGAAGATTATCAGCTTTAGGGCCTGGTGGATTAACTCGTGAACGTGCAGGATTTGAAGTTCGTGATGTTCACTACTCTCACTATGGTCGTATGTGTCCGATTGAAACTCCAGAGGGTCCGAATATTGGATTGATAAACTCATTATCATCTTATGCTAAAGTAAATCGTTTTGGTTTTATCGAAACGCCTTATAGAAGAGTTGACCCTGAAACTGGTAAGGTAACTCAAAAAATTGATTACCTAACTGCAGATGAAGAGGATAACTATGTAGTTGCTCAGGCAAATGCACGTCTTGGTGAAGATGGCTCATTTGTTGATGAAGATATCGTTGCTCGTTTCAAAGGTGAGAACACAGTAGTACATCGTGATCGTATTGATTACATGGATGTTTCACCTAAGCAGGTAGTGTCAGCGGCAACAGCTTGTATTCCGTTCTTAGAAAATGATGACTCCAACCGTGCATTAATGGGTGCGAACATGCAACGTCAAGCAGTTCCTCTTATGCAGCCGGAGGCACCAATTGTAGGTACTGGTATGGAATATGTATCTGGAAAAGACTCAGGTGCAGCTGTTATTTGTAAACACCCTGGTATTGTTGAGCGCGTTGAAGCAAAACAAATCTGGGTTCGTCGTTATGAAGAAGTTGACGGTCAAAAAGTCAAAGGTAACCTTGATAAATACCGTTTGCTAAAATATATCCGCTCAAACCAAGGTACTTGTTATAACCAACGCCCTATTGTTTCAGAAGGGGATAATGTTGTAAAAGGAGAAATCCTTGCAGATGGTCCTTCTATGGAAAAGGGTGAATTAGCTCTAGGGCGTAACGTACTAGTTGGTTTCATTAACTGGGACGGTTACAACTATGAAGATGCGATCATCATGAGCGAAAGACTTGTGAAGGACGATGTGTATACATCAATTCATATTGAAGAGTATGAATCCGAATCACGTGATACTAAGCTTGGACCAGAGGAAATCACACGTGATATTCCGAATGTTGGTGAAGATGCATTACGCAATCTTGATGAGCGTGGAATTATCCGAGTGGGTGCAGAAGTAAAAGATGGTGATTTATTAGTTGGTAAAGTTACACCTAAAGGGGTAACGGAATTAACTGCTGAAGAACGACTATTACATGCAATCTTTGGTGAAAAGGCACGTGAGGTTCGTGATACTTCATTACGTGTACCACATGGTGGAGAAGGAATCATCCTTGATGTTAAAGTATTTAACCGTGAAGATGGAGATGAATTACCACCGGGTGTAAATCAGCTTGTTCGTGTATATATCGTACAAAAACGTAAAATACATGAAGGAGATAAGATGGCTGGTCGTCATGGTAATAAAGGGGTTATTTCTAGAATTTTACCAGAAGAAGATATGCCGTTTTTACCTGATGGAACACCGATTGATATCATGCTGAATCCTCTAGGGGTTCCTTCACGTATGAATATCGGTCAGGTTTTAGAATTACATCTAGGAATGGCAGCAAGACAATTGGGTATTCACGTTGCTTC
Source organism: Ferdinandcohnia jepli (assembly GCF_047246645.1). NCBI lineage: Bacteria > Bacillati > Bacillota > Bacilli > Caryophanales > Bacillaceae > Ferdinandcohnia > Ferdinandcohnia jepli. The sequence goes on along the minus strand of NZ_JBFOKR010000026.1, from coordinate 24,996 downwards.
ACCGGTATTTGACGGCGCGAACGAAGAAGATGTTTGGGAAACACTTGAAGAAGCAGGTATGGCACGTGATGCTAAAACAGTATTATATGATGGTAGAACGGGTGAACCGTTTGATAATCGTGTATCTGTTGGTGTTATGTACATGATTAAACTTGCTCACATGGTTGACGATAAACTTCATGCTCGTTCAACTGGACCATACTCACTTGTAACGCAACAACCATTAGGCGGTAAGGCGCAATTTGGTGGTCAGCGTTTTGGAGAGATGGAAGTTTGGGCGCTTGAAGCATATGGAGCAGCATATACACTTCAAGAGATCTTAACTGTAAAATCAGATGACGTTGTTGGTCGTGTGAAGACATATGAGGCAATTGTTAAAGGTGAAAATGTACCGGAACCTGGAGTTCCAGAGTCATTTAAAGTATTAATAAAAGAATTACAATCTCTTGGTATGGATGTGAAAATCCTATCTGGTGATGAAAAAGAGATTGAGATGCGTGACTTAGAAGATGAAGAAGAAGGTAGTCAATCTGAGGGAATTTCTCTAGATACTGACCAACCGGTTGATGTAGAACTTGAAAAAGACGCAGTTGTTAAGGAATAAGAATTACCTTTATTCAGCGGTAGTATAAATTACCGCTGGATAAATGAAGTGCCTGGGCGTAAGCCTCAGATTTTCCAGTAAAAATTTGGGAGCAAGTACGCCAAGGCTTATTTAATCCATTAAGCATTTAAGGCGAAGGTCAATTAGGGTAATCCTGTAGATCAAAAGGGAGGTAGGCCCCTTGCTAGATGTTAATAATTTTGAATATATGAGCATAGGTCTCGCATCACCAGATAAAATCCGTTCTTGGTCATTTGGTGAAGTGAAGAAGCCAGAAACAATAAACTATCGTACGTTAAAACCAGAAAAAGACGGGTTATTCTGTGAACGTATTTTTGGTCCTCAAAAGGACTGGGAATGTCATTGTGGAAAGTATAAGCGTGTTCGTTACAAAGGTGTTGTATGTGATCGATGTGGTGTTGAGGTAACTCGCGCAAAAGTTCGTCGTGAGCGTATGGGACATATCGAACTTGCTGCACCCGTTTCTCATATCTGGTATTTTAAAGGAATTCCTAGCCGCATGGGACTTGTGTTAGACATGTCTCCAAGGGCACTTGAAGAAGTTATCTACTTTGCTTCTTACGTAGTGACTGAAACTGGCGATACTCCTTTGGATAAAAAGCAATTATTATCTGAAAAGGAATATCGTGCATATCGTGAAAAGTATGGTAATACATTCCAGGCTTCAATGGGAGCAGAGGCTATTAAAAAACTTCTTCTTGATATTGATCTTGAAAAAGAGGTCGATGGATTAAAAGAAGAACTAAAAACTTCTCAAGGCCAAAGAAGAACTCGTGCTATCAAACGTCTAGAGGTATTAGAAGCATTCCGTAATTCAGGGAATGAGCCTTCTTGGATGATTCTTGATGTACTACCTGTCATTCCACCGGAGCTAAGACCGATGGTTCAGCTTGATGGTGGTCGTTTTGCGACTTCAGATTTAAATGATTTATATAGACGAGTTATCAACCGTAACAATCGTCTGAAACGATTATTAGACCTTGGTGCACCTAGCATTATTGTGCAAAATGAAAAGCGTATGCTTCAAGAAGCAGTCGATGCATTAATTGATAACGGCCGCCGTGGAAGACCGGTAACTGGGCCAGGGAACCGACCGTTAAAATCATTGTCACATATGTTAAAAGGAAAGCAAGGTCGCTTCCGTCAAAACCTACTAGGAAAACGTGTTGACTATTCTGGTCGTTCCGTTATCGTTGTAGGACCGAACTTGAAAATGTATCAATGTGGTTTGCCTAAAGAAATGGCGTTAGAACTATTTAAGCCATTTGTTATGAAAGAACTAGTTGAAAAAGGCCTGGCTCATAATATTAAGAGTGCGAAACGTAAAATCGAACGTGTACAACCAGAGGTTTGGGATGTACTTGAATCGGTTATTAAGGAGCATCCGGTACTATTAAACCGTGCACCTACGTTACACAGACTTGGTATTCAAGCGTTCGAACCAACATTAGTAGAAGGTCGTGCAATTCGTCTGCATCCACTTGTATGTACTGCATACAACGCTGACTTTGACGGAGACCAAATGGCGGTTCACGTACCACTTTCTGCTGAAGCACAAGCAGAAGCGCGTATTTTAATGCTTGCTGCACAAAACATCCTTAATCCTAAAGATGGAAAACCAGTTGTTACGCCGTCTCAGGACATGGTATTAGGTAACTATTATCTAACTATGGAGCGTCCAGGAGCAGTTGGTGAAGGAATGGTTTTCAAAGATACAAACGAGGCTATTCTAGCTTACCAAAATGGTTATGTACATCTTCATACAAGAGTTGCAGTACATGCAGGTTCATTAAAGAACCAAACATTTACTGAAGAACAAAACAGTATGTTGCTCATGACTACTGTAGGTAAATTAATATTCAATGAGATTCTTCCAGAATCTTTCCCGTATATAAATGAACCTACTAAAACAAATCTTGAAGAGAAAACTCCTGAAAAGTACTTCATACCTAAAGGTGCGAATGTTAAGGAAGTTATTCAGAGTCAAGAAATGGTAGATCCGTTCAAGAAGAAGATACTTGGTAACATCATTGCTGAAGTATTCAAACGTTTCAAGATTACTGAAACATCTAAAATGCTTGACCGCATGAAGGATCTTGGATTTAAATATTCAACAAAAGCAGGTATCACTGTTGGTGTAGCTGATATTGTTGTATTAGCAGAAAAAGAAGAAATTCTAACTCAGGCGCAATCCAAGGTAGATAATGTATTAAAGCAATTTAGACGTGGATTAATAACAGAAGATGAGCGTTATGACCGAGTTATTTCAATCTGGAGTGCTGCAAAGGATACGATTCAAGGCAAGTTGATGGCTTCCCTGGATATTCGAAATCCAATCTTCATGATGAGTGACTCTGGTGCCCGTGGTAACGCATCTAACTTCACGCAGTTAGCAGGTATGCGTGGATTGATGGCGAACCCGGCTGGGCGTATCATTGAATTACCGATTAAATCTAGTTTCCGTGAAGGTTTAACAGTGTTAGAATACTTTATTTCAACACACGGTGCTCGTAAAGGACTTGCTGATACTGCACTTAAAACAGCTGACTCTGGTTACTTAACTAGACGTCTAGTTGACGTAGCACAAGATGTTATCGTCCGCGATGACGATTGTGGTACAGACCGTGGACTACTAGTAGGTGCTCTAAAAGAAGGTAATGAAATAATTGAACCGCTTGACGAGCGTCTAATTGGAAGATATGCAAGGAAAAAGATAGTTCATCCTCAAACAAATGAGGTATTAGTGGCTGAAAATGAACTTATTACAGAAGATCTCTCTAGAATAATTGTAGAAGCTGGTATAGAAACAGTTACAATTCGTTCAGCATTCACTTGTAATACTCGCCACGGTGTATGTAAGAAGTGTTACGGTAGAAACCTTGCAACAGGCGCAGAGGTTGAAGTTGGGGAAGCAGTAGGTATTATCGCTGCTCAATCAATCGGTGAGCCAGGTACGCAGTTAACAATGCGTACATTCCATACAGGTGGGGTTGCTGGAGACGATATTACTCAAGGTTTACCTCGTATCCAAGAACTTTTTGAAGCGAGAAATCCAAAAGGTCAAGCTGTAATCACTGAGATTAATGGTGTTGTTTCATCTATTAATGAAGTAAAAGACCGACAGCAGGAAATCGTTATCCAGGGTGATGTTGAATCTCGTTCGTATACTGCTCCTTATAGTGCACGATTAAAAGTGACAGAAGGACAACAGGTTGAAAGTGGCCAGGTACTAACAGAGGGTTCAATTGATCCAAAGGAATTACTAAAAGTAACAAATCTAAATGCAGTACAAGAGTACCTTCTGAAAGAAGTTCAAAAGGTATACCGTATGCAGGGTGTTGAAATTGGTGACAAACACGTAGAGGTAATGGTACGACAAATGCTTCGTAAAGTACGTGTTACTGATGCTGGTGAAACTGATGTACTACCTGGTTCATTATTGGATGTACACCAATTCACTGATGCAAATGCAAAAGTGTTACTAGAAGGTAAAGCTCCTGCAACTGGTAGACCAGTGCTTCTAGGTATTACAAAAGCGTCACTAGAAACAGATTCATTCTTATCTGCTGCTTCATTCCAAGAAACAACTCGTGTTCTTACAGATGCGGCGATTAAAGGTAAGCGTGATGAGTTACTAGGATTAAAAGAAAATGTAATTATTGGTAAGTTAGTACCTGCTGGAACAGGAATGAATCGATACCGTCGAGCTGAGCCTGTACAACAGGAACAACAAGAAGATACAGTTGCTGTAGACTAAGGTTACAAGAGACATACTAAGAGGATCTGGATGTTAGCTACTGTGAAAAGAATTTTATTCACAAGTAGTTGACATCCTTCTCTTGGGCATGTTACTATATCAAAGGTGCTCCTTAAACCTGATACTTTGGAGGATATTTTATATGTCTTATGAAAAAGTACTACAGGCAAAGAAGATAATTATTGGTACAAAGCAAACAGTTAAAGCGATACAATCTTCTAATGTCTTGGAAGTAGTTGTGGCAGAAGATGCTGATCGGCGTGTAATCAACAAAGTATTACAATTAGCCGAAGAACAACAAATTCCAGTACTAAAGGTTGACTCTATGAAAAAGCTTGGAAAAGCTTGTGGAATTGAAGTCGGCGCTTCTACTGTAGCGATTATTAACTAAAAACTGTTTTTGTGGACAATGCTATCTGCAAAAACTTTGTTTTTGTAAAAAAATGAACCACCTGGATATGTGGTCTTAGTGAAAATGAAGGGAGGAAACAAACAATGCCTACTATTAACCAACTAGTTCGTAAGGGTCGTGAATCAAAGATTCAAAAATCTGACTCTCCAGCTTTAAATAAAGGTTATAACAGCTTCAAAAAGTCACAAACTAACGTAAGTTCACCTCAAAAGCGTGGTGTATGTACTCGTGTTGGTACAATGACTCCTAAGAAGCCAAACTCAGCACTTCGTAAGTATGCTCGTGTACGTTTAACAAACGGAATCGAAGTAACTGCTTATATCCCAGGAATTGGACACAACTTACAAGAGCACAGTGTTGTACTAATTCGTGGCGGACGTGTTAAGGACTTACCAGGGGTACGTTATCACATCGTTCGTGGTGCACTTGACACTGCGGGAGTTAACAACCGTATGCAAGGTCGTTCTAAATATGGTACTAAGAGACCAAAAGCACCTAAGAAATAATAAAAACTATTATTATACTATGATCGAAAGGAGGAACTATAATGCCTCGTAAAGGACCTGTAGCTAAGAGAGATGTATTACCAGATCCAATTTATAATTCAAAGCTTGTAACTCGTTTAATCAACAAAATGATGGTTGATGGAAAAAGAGGTAAATCACAAGCGATTTTATATAATGCGTTTGAACTAGTTCAACAACGCTCTGGCAAGGATGCAATGGAAGTGTTTGAACAAGCAATAAAGAACATCATGCCGGTGCTAGAAGTAAGAGCTCGTCGTGTGGGTGGTGCTAACTATCAAGTTCCTGTTGAAGTTCGCCCAGATCGCCGTACAACTCTAGGATTACGTTGGTTAGTAAACTATGCTCGTCTTCGTGGAGAAAAAACGATGGAAGAGCGTTTAGCTAACGAAATTCTTGATGCAGCTAACAATGCTGGTGCATCAGTTAAGAAGCGTGAAGATACACACAAAATGGCAGAAGCAAACAAAGCATTTGCTCACTACCGTTGGTAGAATCTATAAAAGCTCTGTTAAACTAATTTTAGCAGAGCTTCATTTTAAAAAATCATACTTAACATAGGAAAGGAGAAAGACCCAATGGCAAGAGAGTTCTCCTTAGAAAACACTCGTAATATCGGTATCATGGCGCATATCGATGCAGGTAAAACCACAACAACTGAGCGTGTACTTTATTATACTGGTCGTATACATAAGATCGGTGAAACTCATGAAGGTGCATCTCAGATGGACTGGATGGAACAAGAGCAAGAGCGTGGTATCACAATTACATCTGCTGCAACAACAGCACAATGGAAGGGTCACCGCGTTAACATCATCGACACACCAGGACACGTAGACTTCACAGTAGAGGTTGAACGTTCACTTCGTGTTTTAGATGGTGCTGTAGCTGTTCTTGATGCTCAGTCTGGTGTTGAACCACAAACTGAAACAGTTTGGAGACAAGCAACTACTTATGGTGTACCACGTGTTGTATTCGTTAACAAAATGGACAAGATTGGTGCTGACTTCTTATATTCAGTAGGTACTATTCACGACCGTTTACAAGCGAATGCTCACCCTATTCAACTTCCAATTGGTGCTGAAGACCAATTCGAAGGTATTATCGACCTAATTGAAATGAAAGCAACTTTCTATGCTAATGATTTAGGAACTGATATGGAAGATCGTGAAATTCCTGAGGAGTATATGGAACAAGCGACTGAATACCGTGAAAAATTAGTAGAAGCTGCTGCGGATTTAGATGAAGAATTAATGGAAAAGTATCTTGCTGGTGAAGAAATCACAAACGAAGAGCTTAAAGCTGCGATTCGTAAAGGTACTGTAAATGTTGAATTCTATCCTGTAATTTGCGGATCTGCTTTCAAAAATAAAGGTGTTCAAAAAATGTTGGATGCTGTAATTGACTATCTACCATCTCCATTAGATGTACCAGCAATTAAAGGTACTATACCTGATACAGAAGAGGAAGTTGAACGTCATTCAGATGACAATGAACCATTCTCTGCACTAGCATTTAAAGTAATGACTGACCCTTATGTAGGTAAACTTACATTCTTCCGTGTGTACTCTGGTACTCTTAACTCTGGATCATATGTACAAAACTCTACAAAAGGTAAGCGTGAGCGTGTAGGACGTATCTTGCAAATGCACGCAAACAGCCGTGAAGAGATCTCAGTTGTACATGCTGGTGATATCGCTGCTGCTGTAGGTCTAAAGGATACTACAACTGGTGATACATTGTGTGATGAAAAGGATCTAGTAATTCTTGAATCTATGCAATTCCCAGAACCAGTTATTCAGTTATCTGTTGAACCAAAATCAAAAGCAGATCAAGACAAAATGACTACTGCTTTACAAAAGCTTCAAGAAGAAGATCCAACATTCAGAGCACATACAGACCAAGAAACAGGCCAAACGATTATCGCGGGTATGGGTGAACTTCACTTAGATATCTTAGTAGATCGTATGAAGCGTGAATTCAAGGTTGAAGCAAATGTTGGTGCTCCACAGGTTGCATACCGAGAAACATTCCGTTCTTCTGCACAAGTAGAAGGAAAGTTTGCTCGTCAATCAGGTGGACGTGGACAATACGGACACGTTTGGATTGAGTTCTCTCCGAATGAAGAAGGTAAAGGTTTTGAATTTGAGAATGGAATTGTTGGTGGGGTAGTTCCACGTGAATACATCCCTGCTGTACAGGCTGGGCTTGAAGAATCTCTTGATAGAGGTGTTCTTGCTGGTTATCCATTGGTAGATATCAGAGCAAGACTATATGATGGTTCATACCATGATGTAGACTCAAGTGAAATGGCGTTTAAGATCGCCGCTTCTATGGCACTTAAAAACGCTGCATCAAAATGTAACCCTGTTATCCTTGAACCTGTTATGAGAGTGGAAGTTGTTATTCCAGAGGAATACATGGGAGATATCATGGGTGGTATCACATCTCGTCGTGGACGAGTTGAAGGTATGGAAGCGCGCGGAAACGCACAAGTTGTACGCGCAATGGTTCCACTATCTGAAATGTTTGGGTACGCAACTTCATTACGTTCTAATACACAAGGTCGTGGAGTGTTCACAATGCACTTCGATCATTATGAAGAAGTTCCAAAATCAATTTCAGAAGAAATTATCAAAAAAAATAAAGGTGAATAATTGATTTTCATCTTTACTTAAAGTATAACTACTTATGTAGGCCATGAAAGTGAGGCATATCTTATATCTCACTTTCGGGCATATCATACTTAATTTAAATTAAAAATACTTAAGGAGGCTATTCAAATGGGAAAAGAGAAATTTGACCGTTCGAAACCACATGCTAATATTGGTACAATTGGACACGTTGACCATGGTAAAACTACATTAACTGCTGCTATCACTTCTGTTCTTGCAAAAAGATCAGGTAAAGGTGTAGCTATGGCTTATGATCAAATCGATGGTGCTCCTGAAGAAAGAGAGCGTGGAATCACAATCTCTACTGCACACGTTGAGTATGAAACTGATGCTCGTCACTATGCACACGTTGACTGCCCAGGACATGCTGACTATGTTAAAAACATGATCACAGGTGCTGCTCAAATGGACGGAGGAATCTTAGTTGTATCTGCAGCTGACGGTCCAATGCCACAAACTCGTGAGCACATCCTTCTTTCTCGTCAAGTAGGTGTACCTTTCCTTGTTGTATTCATGAACAAGTGTGACATGGTAGATGACGAAGAACTATTAGAATTAGTTGAAATGGAAATTCGTGACCTTCTTTCTGAATATGAATTCCCTGGTGATGACATTCCAGTTATCAAAGGTTCTGCTTTAAGAGCTCTTGAAGGAGACGCTGAGTGGGAAGAAAAAGTTATCGAACTAATGAACGCTGTTGATGAGTATATTCCAAACCCAGTTCGTGAAACTGACAAACCGTTCATGATGCCAGTTGAGGATGTTTTCTCAATCACAGGACGTGGAACAGTTGCTACAGGTCGTGTTGAGCGTGGACAAGTTAAAGTTGGTGAAGTTGTTGAAATCATCGGTTTAACTGAAGAACCAAAAACTACTACTGTAACAGGTGTTGAAATGTTCCGTAAGCTTCTTGATTTCGCTGAAGCTGGAGACAACATTGGTGCATTACTACGTGGTGTTGCTCGTGAAGAAATCCAACGTGGTCAAGTACTTGCGAAACCAGGTACTATCAAACCACACACAAAGTTTAAAGCAGAAGTTTATGTATTATCAAAAGAAGAAGGTGGACGTCATACTCCATTCTTCACAAACTACCGTCCTCAGTTTTACTTCCGTACAACTGATGTAACTGGAATTTGCCAACTTCCAGAAGGTGTAGAAATGGTTATGCCTGGTGACAACATCGAAATGACAGTTGAACTTATTGCTTCAGTTGCGATCGAAGAAGGAACAAAGTTCTCTATTCGTGAAGGTGGACGTACAGTAGGCGCTGGCGTTGTTGCTTCTATTCAAGAATAATAACCAGTCAGACGTTAAACAGGTGGGGTAACCCACCTGTTTTTATGTTTTCTACTATAGAATACTTAAAATATTTAACTAGATAAAAACGCTAACGCTTATAAAGTTTAAATATTATATAGTTGATTGATTGTAGATCTAATAATAGATTTATATTCTCCTTCTTTCTTCTTTATATATATAGAAGGTTTTAAATAACGTACTATTCTCTATGGATTTCATTATTTCCAAAATATAACGCAAGAATTAACGTCGAGTTTAGTTGAAATGCAGCGTAAAGGCTTGTATAATTAAAAAAGTGCGAAAAACATGCATAAAAGAAAGATTTATGTTGCATTTCGTTTTAGTTTTTTATATAATAGACAATGTTGGTCTTTGACTGCGATGATGTGGAAGGTTGCTGATACACCCGGCCGCTTTGCCATGGCGAGTGTAAGGAAATTTCCACGGAGAAGGTCTATTTTAAAAGTAGGCGATAAAGGAGGGAAAATAATGGCAAAACAAAAAATTCGTATTCGTTTAAAAGCATATGATCATAGAATTCTTGATCAATCTGCAGAGAAAATCGTAGAAACTGCAAAACGTTCTGGGGCAGCTGTATCTGGTCCGATCCCACTTCCAACCGAGAAGTCCGTTTATACGATTCTTCGTGCTGTTCACAAGTACAAAGATTCTCGTGAGCAATTCGAAATGCGTACTCATAAACGCTTAATCGATATTGTTAATCCAACACCACAAACTGTTGATTCATTAATGCGTTTGGATTTACCATCTGGTGTCGACATTGAAATTAAACTTTAATCAAATGAAATAAATGCAAATCTTATAGGAGGTGTGACTAATGACCAAAGGAATCTTAGGAAGAAAAATTGGTATGACTCAAGTATTCGTAGGTAACGGTGAACTTGTTCCGGTAACAGTTATTGAAGCTACTCCAAACGTAGTACTTCAAAAGAAATCAGTTGAGACTGATGGATATGAGGCTGTTCAAGTAGGTTTTGAAGATAAGAGAGAAAAGTTATCAAACAAACCTGAAAAAGGTCATGCAGCAAAAGCAAATACTGCACCTAAGCGCTTCGTACGTGAATTACGTGGAGTTAACTTAGATGAGTTTGAAGTTGGTCAAGAAGTCAAAGTTGATGTCTTCGCAGAAGGAGATATCGTAGATGTAACAGGAAAATCAAAAGGTAAAGGGTTCCAAGGTAGCATCAAGCGCCATGGACAATCTCGTGGACCTATGGCTCACGGTTCTCGTTATCACCGTCGTCCTGGTTCAATGGGACCTGTAGCTCCAAACCGCGTATTTAAAAACAAACTTCTACCTGGACGTATGGGTGGAGAGCGTATCACTGTACAGAACTTAGAAATCGTGAAAGTAGATACAGAACGTAATCTTCTTCTAGTAAAAGGTAATGTACCAGGTGCGAGAAAATCACTAATTACTATTAAAACTGCTGTAAAGGCAAAGTAATTTACTAGGAAAGGAGGAAATTTGAATGCCAAAAGTATCATTGTATAACCAAACTGGTTCAACAGTTGGAGAAATCGAACTAAACGATTCTGTATTCGGTATTGAACCTAATAAACAAGTATTATTCGATGCAGTTATCATGCAAAGAGCTTCTTTACGTCAAGGAACTCATAAAACTAAGATCCGTTCTGAAGTTGCTGGCGGAGGTCGTAAACCATGGCGCCAAAAGGGTACTGGCCGTGCTCGTCAAGGTTCTATTCGTTCACCACAATGGCGTGGCGGTGGAACAGTATTTGGTCCAACTCCAAGAAGCTATAGCTATAAATTACCTAAAAAAGTACGCCGTTTAGCAATCAAATCAGCTTTATCTACTAAGGTATTAGAGGAAAATGTTCTAGTATTAGATAATCTAGTATTAGAGGCTCCAAAGACTAAGGAAATGGCTGCGGTATTGAAAGGATTAAACGTAGATCGTAAAGCGTTAATCGTTACTGCTGATTTAAATGAAGCAGTAGAACTTTCAGCTCGTAATCTTCCTGGAGTAACAGTTGTTACTGCAAATGGAGTTAATGTCCTTGATGTTCTTAACCACGATAAGCTAGTGATTACTAAAGCTGCGGTGGAAAAAGTAGAGGAGGTGCTCGCATAATGAAAGATCCTCGTGATATTATTAAGAGCCCTGTTATTACTGAACGTTCATCAGACTTAATGGCTGAAAAGAAGTATACGTTTGAAGTTGATGTGAAATCTAACAAAACTGAAGTTAAAGATGCAATTGAACAAATCTTCGGTGTAAAGGTTGAGAAAGTAAACATCATGAACTACAAAGGTAAGTTCAAACGTGTAGGACGTTATAGTGGATATACAAATCGTCGCAGAAAAGCTATCGTTAAACTAACAGCAGACAGCAAAGAAATCGAATTCTTTGAAGTATAATTCTAATAGAGAAGGAGGGAAATAGAGATGGCGATTAAAAAGTACAAACCAACCTCTAACGGTCGTCGTGGTATGACAACTTCAGATTTTGCTGAAATTACTACAGATAGACCCGAGAAATCATTACTAGCGCCTTTACACAGAAAAGGTGGTCGTAATAACCAAGGTAAATTAACAGTACGTCATCAAGGTGGCGGTCATAAGCGTCAATACCGTGTTATCGACTTCAAACGCGATAAAGATGGTATACCAGGACGCGTTGCTACAATTGAATATGATCCAAACCGTTCAGCAAATATTGCTTTAATAAATTATGCAGATGGAGAAAAGCGTTACATTCTTGCTCCTAAAAACCTACAAGTAGGTATGGAGGTAGTTTCAGGTCCTGAAGCTGACATCAAAGTAGGTAATGCACTACCATTAGTAAACATTCCAGTAGGTACAGTAGTCCACAACATTGAGCTTAAGCCTGGTAAAGGTGGACAATTAGTACGTTCGGCTGGTACATCAGCACAAGTATTAGGTAAAGAAGGTAAATACGTACTAGTACGTTTAACTTCTGGTGAAGTTCGTATGATTCTAGCTACTTGTCGTGCATCTGTAGGTCAAGTTGGTAACGAACAACATGAACTTATCAACATTGGTAAAGCAGGTCGTTCACGTTGGTTAGGTAAACGTCCAACAGTTCGTGGATCTGTTATGAACCCTAATGATCACCCACACGGTGGTGGTGAAGGTAAATCACCAATCGGACGTAAGTCTCCAATGACTCCTTGGGGTAAACCAACTCTTGGATTCAAAACACGTAAGAAAAAGAATAAATCAGATAAATTTATCGTACGTCGTCGTAAAAAATAACGGGATTGTGCTACGGTTCACTGGAACCGTAGGTCAATCACGAAGGGAGGTACACTTATGGGTCGCAGCTTAAAAAAAGGACCTTTTGTAGATGACCATTTAATGAAAAAAGTTGAAGGTTTTAAAGAAGGTGACAAGAAGCAAGTTATCAAGACTTGGTCTCGTCGTTCAACAATCTTCCCTCAATTCATTGGTCATACAATTGCAGTTTATGATGGTCGCAAACACGTACCGGTCTACGTTACTGAAGATATGGTAGGTCACAAACTTGGTGAATTCGCACCAACTCGTACTTACAAAGGCCACGCAAATGACGATAAGAAAACAAGACGTTAATGAGAGGAGGATTATCTATGCAAGCTAAAGCTGTCGCGAGAACAGTTCGTATTGCTCCTCGTAAAGTTCGATTAGTAGCAGATTTAATTCGAGGTAAGCAAGTAGGTGAGGCAATCGCTATCCTACGTCATACACCAAAGGCTGCTTCTCCAATTGTAGAAAAAGTTCTAAATTCTGCGATTGCAAATGCAGAGCACAACTACGAAATGGACGCTAACAATTTGGTTATTACTGAAGCGTATGTTAACGAAGGTCCAACATTAAAGAGATTCCGTCCAAGAGCTATGGGACGTGCTAGCCAAATCAACAAGCGCACTAGCCACATTACAATCGTGGTATCAGAAAAGAAGGAGGGATAAGTAGTGGGTCAAAAAGTTAATCCAATAGGACTGCGTGTAGGGATTATCCGTGATTGGGAGTCTAAATGGTACGCAGGTAAAGACTATGCAGATTTATTACATGAAGACCTTAAAGTTCGTGAGTATATCGCAAAACGTTTAAGTGATGCTTCTGTATCTAAAATAGAAATTGAACGTGCAGCTAACCGTATTAACGTTACTGTTCATACTGCTAAGCCAGGTATGGTAATTGGTAAAGGTGGAACTGAAGTTGAAGCACTTCGTAAAGCACTTAACCAACTAACTGGCAAGCGTGTACACATCAATATCCTTGAAATCAAGAGAGCAGATGTCGACGCTACACTTGTTGCTGAAAACATTGCTCGCCAACTTGAAAATCGTGTATCTTTCCGTCGTGCACAAAAGCAAGCTATCCAACGTGCTATGCGTGCAGGTGCACTTGGTATCAAGACTCAGACATCTGGTCGTCTAGGTGGCGCTGATATCGCTCGTGCAGAACACTACAGTGAAGGAACAGTTCCACTTCATACACTTCGTGCAGATATCGACTATGGTACTGCTGAAGCTGACACAACTTACGGAAAAATCGGTGTGAAAGTATGGATCTATCGTGGAGAAGTCCTTCCAACAAGAAAGAAAACTCAGGAAGGAGGAAAATAATATGTTGTTACCAAAACGTGTTAAGTACCGCAGAGAACACCGTGGAAAAATGCGTGGTCAAGCAAAAGGTGGTACTGAAGTACATTTCGGTGAGTACGGTATCCAAGCTCTAGAAGCTTCATGGATTACAAACCGTCAAATCGAAGCTGCTCGTATCGCTATGACCCGTTATATGAAACGTGGCGGTAAAGTTTGGATTAAGATTTTCCCATCTAAGCCATATACTGCAAAGCCTCTAGAGGTACGTATGGGATCTGGTAAAGGTGCTCCTGAAGGATGGGTAGCAGTTGTGAAACCAGGGAAAGTTCTTTTTGAAATCGCTGGTGTATCAGAAGAGGTTGCTCGTGAAGCATTACGTTTAGCATCTCATAAGCTACCAATCAAAACTAAGTTTGTAAAACGAGAAGAAATTGGTGGTGAATCAAATGAAAGCTAATGAAATCCGTGATCTAACCACTGCAGAAATCGAACAAAAAGTAAAATCATTAAAAGAAGAATTATTTAACCTTCGCTTTCAATTAGCTACTGGCCAACTTGAGAACACTGCACGTATTCGTGAAGTACGTAAATCAATCGCTCGTATGAAAACAGTAGTCCGCGAAAGAGAAATCGGTCGTAAATAATCGATAACCAGAGAGGAGGTCTACTATAGTGAGTGAACGCAATCAACGAAAAGTCTATACTGGACGTGTTGTATCTGACAAAATGGATAAAACGGTCACTGTTCTTGTAGAAACCTATAAGAAGCATTCTCTTTACGGTAAACGCGTAAAGTATTCAAAAAAATTCAAAGCACATGATGAAAACAATGTTGCAAAAATCGGCGATATCGTTAAAATTATGGAGACTCGCCCATTATCCGCTACTAAACGTTTCCGTTTAGTTGAAGTTGTAGAAAAAGCGGTTATTATCTAATTATAAATTGTTCGGATCAATCAAAAATCCGAAGGGAGGTTTCATGAATGATTCAACAAGAAACTCGTTTGAAAGTTGCTGACAACTCTGGTGCTCGTGAAGTACTAACTATTAAAGTATTAGGTGGATCAGGTCGTAAAACAGCAAACATTGGTGATGTTATCGTTTGTACAGTAAAACAAGCAACACCAGGTGGCGTTGTTAAAAAAGGTGATGTAGTAAAGGCAGTTATCGTACGTACGAAGCGTGGCGTTCGTCGTAACGATGGAACTTACATCCGTTTTGATGAAAATGCTTGCGTTATTATCCGTGATGATAAGAGTCCGCGTGGAACTCGTATCTTCGGTCCTGTAGCTCGTGAGTTACGTGATAATAACTTTATGAAAATTGTTTCATTAGCTCCAGAAGTACTATAATCCGAAATTGATTGGCCTTTAAGGAGGTGCGAAATAGATGCATGTAAAAAAAGGTGACAAGGTACAGGTGATTTCCGGTAAGGATAAAGGCAAAACAGGTGTAATCCTAGAAAGCTTCCCAAAGAAAGATCGTGTTCTTGTAGAAGGCGTTAATATCGTTAAAAAGCACTCAAAACCGTCTCAAGCGAACCCACAAGGTGGAATCGTTAGCCAAGAGGCACCTATTCATGTATCAAATGTAATGCCATTAGATCCTAAATCTGGTACTCCAACACGTGTTGGATACAAAGAAGTTAATGGCAAAAAGGTACGTGTATCAAAAAAATCTGGTGAATTATTAGATAAATAGTAGAGAAGAAAGGAGGTACTTACATGAACCGCCTAAAAGATAAATTTCAAAAAGAGATTACACCTGCTCTAATGAGCAAGTTTAATTATAAGTCTGTAATGCAGGTTCCTAAACTTGAAAAGATCGTTATCAACATGGGTGTTGGTGACGCTGTACAAAACTCTAAAGCATTAGACAATGCTGTTGAAGAATTAGCTGCTATCACTGGTCAAAAGCCAGTTGTAACTAGAGCTAAGAAATCAATCGCTGGTTTCCGTCTACGTGAAGGTATGCCAATCGGTGCAAAAGTTACACTACGTGGTGAGCGTATGTACGAATTCTTAGACAAATTAGTATCTATCTCACTTCCACGTGTACGTGACTTCCGTGGTATTTCTAAAAAGTCATTTGACGGCCGCGGTAACTACACTCTAGGTGTAAAAGAACAATTAATTTTCCCTGAAATTGATTACGATAAAGTAAGTAAAGTACGTGGTATGGATATCGTTATCGTAACTACTGCAAATACTGACGAAGAAGCTCGTGAGTTATTAACAGCATTCGGAATGCCGTTCCAAAAGTAAAGGAGGCGAAAACGTGGCTAAAAAATCAATGATTGCGAAACAAAAACGCACACAAAAATATAAAGTGCAAGAGTATACTCGTTGCGAGCGTTGTGGTCGTCCACACTCTGTACTTCGTAAATTTAAATTATGCCGTATTTGTTTCCGTGAACTAGCTTATAAGGGTCAAATTCCTGGTGTAAAAAAAGCAAGTTGGTAAACCCCGAATTGGGAAGGAGGTAAAAATACTATGGTGATGACAGATCCAATTGCAGATATGCTTACTCGCATCCGTAATGCGAACATGGTTCGTCATGAAAAACTTGAAATCCCTGCATCAAAAATCAAAAGGGACATCGCTGAAATCTTAAAGCGTGAAGGTTTTGTTCGTGACGTTGAATATATTGAGGACGATAAACAAGGTATTATCCGTATCTTCTTAAAGTACGGAGCAAACAATGAACGCGTAATTACTGGCCTAAAGCGTATTTCTAAGCCTGGTTTACGTGTATATGCAAAATCTGATGAAGTACCACGTGTGTTAAACGGTCTAGGAATCGCGATCGTTTCAACTTCACAAGGTGTATTAACTGATAAAGAAGCTCGTCAAAAGCAAGCTGGCGGAGAAGTATTAGCTTACGTTTGGTAATTGCTTGAAAAGAATGGAGGTGTAGTACATGTCACGTGTTGGTAAAAAACCACTAGAAATACCATCTGGTGTTACTGTTACTTTCAATGGTAATACTGTTACTGTAAAAGGACCGAAAGGCGAATTAACTCGTACTTTCCATCCTGATATCCAAATTAACGTTGAAGAGAACGTAATTAACGTTGCTCGTCCAACTGACAATAAAGAACACCGTGCTCTTCATGGCACAACACGCAGTATCTTAGGAAACATGGTTGAAGGAGTACACAAAGGTTATGAAAGAGGATTAGAGCTAATCGGGGTCGGTTACCGTGCTCAAAAATCTGGTAATAAACTTGTATTAAACGTTGGTTACTCTCACCCAGTAGAAATCGTTCCTGAAGCTGGAATCGAAATCGATGTTCCTTCTAACACAAAGATCATTGTAAAAGGTATCGATAAAGAACGTGTTGGCGCTATTGCTGCTGATATTCGTGGTGTACGTCCGCCTGAGCCTTATAAAGGAAAAGGTATTCGCTACGAAGGTGAATTTGTTCGTCGTAAAGAAGGTAAAACTGCGAAGTAAGCCTTTTAGGTAAAAGAAAGGAGAGACGTAAATGATTACGAAACAGGATAAAAATGCAGTTCGTAAGAAAAGACATACTCGTGTTCGCTCTCGTGTAGCTGGAACTGCTACTCGTCCTCGCTTAAATGTGTTTCGTTCAAACAAACATATTTATGCTCAATTAATCGATGATGTAAATTCAGTTACAATCGCAAGTGCTTCTACTTTAGATAAAGAACTTACTGTTGAAGGTTCTAGTAATGTAGATGCAGCACAAAAAGTTGGCGAACTAGTTGCTAAGCGTGGAATTGAAAAAGGTATCAAAGAGGTTGTTTTCGACCGCGGAGGTTACCTATATCACGGACGTGTAAAAGCTCTAGCAGATGCTGCTCGTGAAGCTGGATTAGAATTTTAGTAAAAAAGGAGGGACATAGAGATGCGTCGCATTGATCCAAATAAATTAGAACTTGAAGAACGCGTAGTAACCGTTAACCGCGTTGCTAAGGTTGTTAAAGGTGGACGTCGCTTCCGCTTTGCTGCATTAGTAGTAGTTGGTGATAAAAACGGGAATGTTGGATTTGGAACTGGTAAAGCACAAGAAGTTCCAGATGCAATTCGTAAAGCAATCGAAGATGCTAAAAAGAACCTTATTTCTGTACCAAGAGTTGGAACATCTATTCCTCACCAAGTAATCGGTCGTTTTGGTGCTGGTGAAGTATTACTTAAGCCTGCATCTGAAGGTACCGGAGTTATCGCAGGTGGACCTGTTCGTGCGGTACTTGAATTAGCAGGTGTTGGTGATATACTTTCTAAGTCACTTGGAACTAACACTCCAGTGAATATGATCCGTGCTACAATTGACGGACTTACTCAATTAAAGCGTGCTGAAGAAGTAGCTAAGTTACGTGGTAAATCAGTAGAAGAACTGTTAGGATAGGAGGGAAACTAAATGTCAAACAAATTAGAAATCACCCTCACTCGCAGTGTAATTGGACGCCCTGAAGACCAACGTGTAACTGTTCGTACTCTTGGATTAAAAAAATTACATCAAACTGTTGTTCATGATGATAATGCTGCGATCCGCGGTATGATTAATAAAGTTGCTCATCTAGTTACAGTTAAAGAACAATAATTGAATTTTTTCTGAAATAAGGAGGTGCCCAAATGAAACTTCATGAATTAAAACCAGCTGAAGGCTCCCGTAAAACACGTAACCGTGTAGGTCGTGGAACTGGATCAGGTAATGGTAAAACTTCTGGTAAAGGTCATAAAGGTCAAAAAGCACGTTCAGGTGGCGGTGTTCGTCCAGGATTTGAGGGTGGTCAAACTCCATTATTCCAACGTCTACCTAAGCGTGGTTTCACAAACATCAGCCGTAAGGACTATGCAATTGTGAACCTTGAGACACTAAACCGTTTTGAAGATGGAACAGAAGTAACACCTGAACTATTAATCGAAACTGGTGTTGTAAGTAAACTTAATGCTGGTATTAAGATTCTTGGTAAAGGATCTTTAGACAAAAAGCTAACAGTTAGAGCTCACAAATTCTCCTCAACTGCTCAAGAAGCGATCGAAGCTGCTGGCGGAAAAACTGAGGTGATTTAATGTTTCAGACAATCTCCAATTTTATGCGCGTTGGTGATATAAGAAACAAAATTATATTCACCCTACTTATGTTAGTAGTATTTCGAATCGGCACCTTTATTCCAGTTCCAAATGTAAATGCTGACGTATTACAAGCAAGTGATAACTCAGCATTTGGTCTACTTAATACATTTGGTGGTGGGGCGTTGTTTAACTTCTCAATCCTTGCAATGGGAATTATGCCATACATTACGGCATCCATTATCATTCAGTTGTTACAGATGGACGTAGTTCCTAAGTTTACTGAATGGAGTAAGCAAGGAGATGTTGGACGACGTAAATTAGCACAATTTACCCGCTATGGAACAATCGTACTTGGTTTTATTCAAGCTTTAGGTATGTCATACGGTTTTAATAATATGGCAAATGGTATGTTAATTGAAAATCCGGGCATTGGAACTTATCTTCTAATTGCTACTGTTCTTACTGCAGGAACTGCTTTCCTATTATGGTTAGGTGAACAAATCACTGCTAAGGGCGTAGGTAACGGTATTTCAATCATCATCTTCGCCGGTATTGTTGCTGGAATCCCTACTGCTATTAATCAATACTATGTACAACAGTTTGAAGATGCTGGAGATCAATTGTTCTTAAGTATCATCACTGCTGTCATTCTGCTAATTGCAATCATTGCTGTTGTAGTGGGTGTAATATTCGTACAACAAGCTTTACGTAAAATTCCAATTCAATATGCTAAGCGGTTAGTTGCAAATAGTCCTGTTGGTGGACATTCAACTCATTTACCGTTAAAAGTAAATGCTGCTGGTGTTATTCCTGTAATTTTTGCAGTGTCATTCGTTATCACTCCACCGACGATTGCTTCATTCTTCGGACCAAATGACGTGACTAACTGGATAACAAAGTATTTTGATTATACTCAACCTGTTGGGATGATCATTTACGTTGCATTAATTATTGCTTTCACTTATTTCTACACATTTGTTCAAGTTAATCCTGAACAAATGGCAGAAAACTTGAAAAAGCAAGGTGGCTATGTCCCGGGAATTCGTCCAGGAAAGAATACGCAAGAATATGTAACAAAAATTCTGTATCGATTAACTTTTGTTGGTTCTATTTTCTTAGCAGCTATTTCTGTTCTTCCTGTATTCTTTATAAAATTTGCGAATTTACCGCAATCCGCACAAATTGGTGGAACTAGCTTGCTAATCGTTATCGGGGTTGCACTTGAAACGATGAAGCAGCTTGAAAGTCAGCTTGTAAAACGTCATTATAAAGGATTTATCAAATAGGGTACTGGGAATATGAATTCCCAGATCCTACAGATAAGAGGCTGAGGGGGTAAATTCACTTGAACCTAGTATTAATGGGGCTTCCGGGTGCTGGAAAAGGTACTCAAGCCGAAAAAATCGTAGAAAAGTATAACATCCCTCATATCTCTACAGGGGATATGTTCCGCGCTGCAATCAAGGATGGAACAGAACTAGGGTTGAAAGCAAAATCTTTTATGGATAAAGGTGAGCTGGTACCTGATGAAGTTACGATAGGAATTGTTCGCGATCGATTAAGTAAGGATGATTGTAAAAAAGGATTTTTACTTGATGGTTTTCCACGAACTGTACCACAAGCTGAAGCACTTGAGGCTATGCTTACAGAACTCGATAAGTTAATTGACTATGTAATTAATATTGATGTAAATCAAGAAATATTACTTGAAAGATTAACTGGACGTCGTATTTGTAAGTCTTGTGGTTCAACTTATCACCTAGTATTTAATCCTCCTCGTGAAGAGAATACTTGTGATAAATGTGGAGGCGAGTTATACCAACGTGCTGATGATAATGCAGAAACAGTTGGAACACGCCTATCAGTAAATATCGAACAGTCTAAGCCGCTTCTTGACTTTTATGAAGAAAAGGGCTATCTTCGCAATATCGATGGACAACAAGAAATCAACAAAGTTTTTGCTGATATCGACAAGCTACTTGGGGGATTAATTTAATGATTATCTGCAAGACTCCGCGTGAGATTGAGATTATGCGCGAGGCTGGTAAAATCGTTGCATTAACGCACCAAGAGTTAAAGAAATATATCGCTCCAGGAATCACAACAAGAGAACTGGATGCAATTGCTGAAAAGTTTATTCGTGGATTTGATGCAATTCCTTCTTTTAAAGGGTATAATGGTTTTCGCGGTAGTATCTGTGCTTCAGTTAATGAAGAGTTAGTTCATGGGATTCCAGGTGATCGCGTACTAGCAGATGGAGATATTATTAGTATCGATATTGGTGCGAAATACAATGGTTACCATGGTGATTCAGCTTGGACGTATCCAGTTGGTACAATTACTACTGAAAATCAAAAACTTCTCGATGTAACTGAGGAATCTCTTTATAGAGGATTAAAAGAAGCGAAGCCTGGTGAGCGTCTATCTAATATTTCTCATGCGATTCAAGTCTATGTTGAAGCTAACAATTTTTCGATTGTTCGAGAGTATGTTGGTCATGGTGTAGGGCAAGAATTACATGAGGATCCACAAATTCCACATTATGGTCCACCTAATAAGGGACCACGTTTAAAACCAGGAATGGTACTTGCCGTTGAACCGATGGTAAATGCAGGTAGTCGATACGTGAAGACGTTAGCAGATAACTGGACTGTTGTAACAGTCGATGGCAAAACGTGTGCGCATTTTGAACATACGATTGCTATTACAGAAACAGGGTATGAGATCTTAACAAAAATGTAAGAGACGAACCCTACTAATTAAAATAACATTCATCAAATTTTTGATTACGTATCTCCGGAAGTTCAGAGCAGTATTAAATAAAACTGGTCTTATGACAGGCGTAAACATATGTTTGTGTACGTGTTTGTCAATGAGCAAGTTACTGATTTGAAGAAGGGAGAACATTCCAATGGCGAAAGACGATGTAATTGAAGTTGAAGGTACTGTGGCTGAAACATTACCGAATGCAATGTTTAAAGTTGAATTAGAGAATGGTCATACTGTTTTGGCCCATGTTTCTGGTAAAATTCGCATGCACTTTATCCGTATTTTACCTGGAGACAAAGTTACGGTTGAATTATCACCATATGACTTGACTCGCGGTAGAATTACGTACCGTTTTAAATAAATGCGCTCCGTACTATCAAGGAGGTTTGAAAAATGAAAGTGAGACCATCTGTTAAACCTATCTGCGAAAAATGTAAAGTTATTCGCCGAAAAGGAAAAGTTATGGTTATTTGTGAAAACCCTAAGCATAAACAAAAACAAGGTTAATCTACAAGGAGGTGTACGTCTAAATGGCACGTATTGCTGGTGTTGATATTCCGCGTGAAAAACGCGTAGTAATATCATTAACATATATTTTTGGAATCGGACGTCCAACTGCAGAAAAAATCCTAGCTGAGGCTGGTGTTTCTGAAGATACTCGTGTTCGTGATCTTACAGAAGATGAATTAGGTAAGATTCGTGATATCGTTGACCGTTATAAAGTTGAAGGTGACCTTCGTCGTGAAGTATCACTAAACATTAAACGTCTAATTGAAATTGGTTCATACCGTGGACTTCGTCATCGTCGCGGATTACCAGTTAGAGGACAAAACACTAAGAACAACGCTCGTACACGTAAAGGACCTCGTCGTACTGTAGCAAACAAGAAAAAATAAGATAAGCAAGGGAGGTAAATCATAAATGGCACGTAAAACGAATACTCGTAAACGCCGTGTAAAAAAGAATATTGAATCTGGTGTAGCTCACATCCGTTCAACATTCAATAACACTATTGTTACAATTACTGATACACACGGTAATGCTATTTCATGGTCAAGCGCTGGTGCATTAGGTTTTAGAGGTTCACGTAAATCTACACCATTCGCTGCTCAAATGGCTGCAGAGACAGCTGCTAAGGTATCAATGGAACATGGTATGAGAACTCTTGAAGTAACTGTAAAAGGACCTGGTGCAGGTCGTGAAGCTGCAATTCGTGCACTTCAAGCTGCTGGTCTAGAAGTTACAGCTATTAAAGACGTTACTCCAGTACCACATAACGGATGTCGTCCACCAAAACGTCGCCGTGTATAATTTTATTCAGTAAGATAATTCATTTTTAAGGCTATTGGGATAAAACACTACAGGTAAAAGTTTACTCCTTCATTTGATGGGTGCCTCAGATTTTAAAGAATGCTAGCGAGCATAATGATCAAAATCTGAAAGCAAATACGCCAACGCGTATTTAAACTTTTTCTGTATAGATTTTTTTTTCATGGCTATAATGGATTAATGGGTTTTGATAAACTTTTTTACAGTGTAAGAAAGTATCAATGCTTTCTTATCTTATAAGTGTAACAACGGCGTTTGTTGGCACTTGCTTGCTTAACGCCATGTTTTCTTTATAAGTTCTTACAGAATAATAATCGAGTTGTTGTGCACAGATAGGGAACTTAACTTTTGGGAATTTCGGTTAGACGTGTCAAATAGAATTGTCTAGCCGGGGTTTCGACGTTTTGAAGGAGGGTTTATAAATGATCGAAATTGAAAAACCAAAAATCGAAACGGTTGAAATCAGCGAAGATGCCAAATACGGTAAATTCGTCGTCGAGCCACTTGAGCGTGGATATGGAACTACTTTGGGTAACTCCTTACGTCGTATCCTATTATCTTCTCTCCCTGGTGCCGCTGTAACGTCTATCCAAATAGATGGTGTACTGCATGAGTTCTCAACAATCGAAGGCGTCGTCGAGGATGTAACATCTATTATCTTAAATGTGAAGAAATTAGCTCTCAAAATCTACTCTGATGAAGAGAAGACGTTAGAGATTGATGTACAAGGAGAAGGACCAGTAAGAGCTTCAGACATTACTCATGACAGCGATGTTGAAATTCTAAACCCTGACCTTCATATTGCTACACTTGCTAAAGATTCACATTTTCGTGTGAGATTAACTGCAAAGCGCGGACGAGGATATACTCCAGCTGATGCGAACAAGCGTGAGGATCGGCCTATTGGAGTAATCCCGATTGATTCAATCTATACGCCTGTTGCACGTGTTAACTATCAAATTGAAACTACACGTGTAGGACAAGTCGCGAACTTTGACAAACTGACTCTTGATGTCTGGACAGACGGCAGTACTGGTCCAAAAGAAGCGATTGCACTAGGTGCGAAAATCCTTACAGAACATTTAAATATTTTTGTAGGATTAACTGATGAAGCGCAAAATGCAGAAATTATGGTCGAAAAGGAAGAGGATCAAAAAGAGAAAGTCCTCGAGATGACAATTGAAGAATTGGATCTCTCTGTTCGTTCATATAACTGCTTAAAGAGAGCTGGTATCAACACAGTTCAAGAGCTTGCTCATAAGACAGAAGAAGACATGATGAAGGTTCGTAATCTAGGTCGTAAATCTTTAGAAGAAGTAAAGGCTAAGTTAGAAGAGCTTGGTTTAGGCTTACGTAAGGATGACTGATTAGTTTCGCATCATGCTAAATAGGTATCTTCCTACTACATGTTCAGTCATCGTCGTTACAAGAGCCTAGTTATCTAATGCTTGTCTTTCATAATAATTCAACAAAGGAGGGAATACCTCATGTCATATCAAAAATTAGGACGTACAAGCGCACAACGTAAAGCGTTACTACGTGACCTTACAACTGATTTAATCATCAACGAGCGTATCGAGACAACTGAAGCTCGCGCGAAGGAATTAAAGTCTGTTGTAGAGAAAATGATTACATTAGGTAAGCGTGGAGATTTACATGCTCGTCGTCAAGCTGCTTCTTACATCCGTAATGAAGTTGCTAATGAAGAGTCTGGTCAAGATGCGCTTCAAAAACTATTTAGTGATATCGCTACTCGTTATGAGGATCGTCAAGGTGGATACACTCGTATCATGAAACTTGGACCTCGTCGTGGTGACGGTGCACCAATGGTAGTTATTGAATTAGTTTAATAACAATATCTAAATTAAGGGCGAGACAGTTTTTTAGGTTCTATAATATTTGTTGGGGTTCCTACACAATTAAAGGCATAAAAAATGCACGACATCAGCCAGTCTTTTATACT
>NZ_JBFOKR010000025.1:27451-60140 GCF_047246645.1 Ferdinandcohnia jepli | reverse complement strand
AGCCGCTTCAGCATTTCAGTGAGGAGGCTCACGGTCCGCCCGCGGAAAGCGAGTGCCAGGAGCGGAAATCACCAAACGTTTTTGCTCGACACTCTCATTGAAAAAGCAAATATAACAATTTATAGAAATTGCGATAAGCATAAAGAAAGGCGTGAATTAACTATTCACGTCTTTTTTTTAGGTTTGTTTCATAAAATAAAACAAGCATAGAAAGGGAGGGAAGAATTTGCATAACAGACTATTACTTTGTTTATTACTTTGTGGAGTTTTACTTTATTATGGTGTTCCAAGACTATCAATAGGTGCTGAAGGCCTAGAAGGTATATTTGCAATTTCATGGTTAGCTTTTGCGTTAATTGTTATCAGTGGAAACTTAATAGGCATATTGTACCGTCCTAAAGTAAATCGAAAAGCAGTCAGACAAACACCAATTCGAACACAACAAAGAGCAAAAGTCCGCCAGTATCAATAGCCAAGATTGAATATCGTCTTCTTCACCCTTATAATAGAAATAAGAATGCATCGGAAAATAGAATGATAATTAGAGGGTGAAGAGCTTGGCTACTAAGCATGAGCAAATTTTGCAGTACATTGACACGCTTCCAATTGGGGAAAAAATTTCTGTGCGACAAATTGCAAAGGATATGAAAGTAAGTGAAGGAACAGCTTACAGAGCAATAAAAGAGGCAGAAAATAAAGGCTATGTTAGTACGATTGAACGTGTCGGTACAATCCGGATCGAAAGAAAAAAGAAGGAAAACATTGAAAAGCTAACTTTCGCAGAAGTTGTTAATATTGTTGATGGTCAAGTTTTAGGCGGAAAAGCAGGTTTACATAAAACACTTAATAAATTTGTTATTGGTGCTATGAAACTAGAAGCGATGATGCGTTATACAGGAGCGGGTAATCTACTGATTGTTGGTAACCGAACAAAGGCTCATGAGTATGCATTAAATGCCGGAGCTGCGGTTTTAATTACAGGTGGCTTTGATACGGAAGATGATGTTAAGAAGTTAGCAGATGAGTTACAGCTGCCAATTATCTCTAGTAGCTACGACACATTTACAGTAGCAACTATGATTAACAGAGCGATCTATGATCAACTTATTAAAAAAGAGATAGTACTGGTAGAGGATATTTTAACCTCAAAAGATGAAACTGTTTGCCTCCACCTTTCTGATACAGTTGAAAAATGGTATCAATATAATGCAGAAACAGGACATGGGCGTTATCCTGTTATAGACGGTAACTCAAAGGTTGTTGGAATGGTAACATCTAAGGATATTATGGGGCACGATCACGGAGCACTTATTGAGAAAGTGATGACGAAAAGTCCAATGACTGTTAACGAAAAAACATCTGTTGCTTCAGTTTCACATATGATGGTATGGGAAGGAATTGAGGTGCTTCCAGTTGTAGACCAAGGCAATCGATTACAAGGTATTATTAGCCGTCAAGATGTATTAAAAGCTTTACAGATGATAGGACGTCAACCTCAGGTTGGAGAGACTATTGATGATATTGTAACCAATCAGTTCGAAGATATAACACCTGATTCCAAAAGTGAAATCACTTATCAATGTGAAGTAACACCTCAAATGACGAACTATCTGGGAACAATATCTTACGGTGTATTTACCACTATTGTTACTGAGGCTGCCAATAGGGTTTTAAAATCTTATAAAAAAGGTGACTTAGTAATTGAAAATATAACGATATACTTCATTAAACCCGTTCAAATAGAGACCCTACTTGAAATACGTCCAAAGGTATTAGAGGTTGGTAGAAAATTTGCAAAAGTGGATGTTGAGGTATATAATGACGGCGTTGTTGTAGGTAAAGCGATGATGATGGCTCAATTGTTGGATAGATAGAGTGTAAATAACAATTTATAATACTAAAAAGAGACGCAATACAAATCGCGTCCCTTTTTTAGTATTAAGTATTTTTGGAAACTTATTGCTGCTGTGCTTCTTGAATAACCAAAGGTAAGAAATGCTTATAAGCACGATATCCTGCCCAGACACTTCCGCCACCAACTAATAATAATACAATCCCGACAATCGTTGAAACAAGGGATGGATGTACGAAAAATGCATTAATCGCAAAAAGAGTTACAAATAGACCAAGAGCAATACTAGATTTAGCAGAAATCCATTGTTTTTCCATTGGACGTCTTGCTCTAAAGTATTTTGTTTTATAATAAAGATAGAATCCTAGCGAAAAAATTATAAACACAACAAGTACAGGCATGATGAACCTTCCTCC
Organism: Ferdinandcohnia jepli; assembly: GCF_047246645.1. Lineage (NCBI taxonomy): Bacteria > Bacillati > Bacillota > Bacilli > Caryophanales > Bacillaceae > Ferdinandcohnia > Ferdinandcohnia jepli. Next base: position 57,872 of record NZ_JBFOKR010000025.1, on the reverse strand, counting down.
ATTTACATAATAGCTATTCCTATTGTAACGGGAACTTAGTGAAATTGCTAGTGAATAGAATGTGGAAAGTTCGTGAATACAGTTCGATAGATAAGCTGAAACCTTTCTTAGGGTACTAGCTCATACCTTGCTTGACTAACATTGAAAGGCCCCTATGGTGACAAGGAGAATCGTGGAAAAGAGAGGGTACTTACGTATGTATAAAGAAATCTTAGCGACAATTAATGAGTTTGATACCATTATTATTCATCGGCATGTTCGCCCTGATCCAGACGCTTATGGTTCACAGTGTGGCTTAGCTGAAATTTTAAAAGCATCTTTTCCTGCGAAGAATGTTTATGTGGTTGGGGAAGATGAACAATCACTGCTCTTTTTAAAGAAGATGGATACTGTTTCGGATGAAGTATATCAAGATGCCTTAGTTATTGTGTGTGATACGGCTAATCAAGAACGAATTTCAGATAGCCGTTATAACAGAGGGAAGAAAGTAATAAAAATTGACCACCATCCAAATGAAGACCCATACGGAGATATTCTTTGGGTTGATACTAACGCTAGTTCAACTAGTGAAATGATATATGAATTATATCTTGCTGGGAAAGAACAAGGTTTTATCCTTTCAAGGGAAGCAGCAAGATTGATTTTTGCTGGCATAGTGGGTGATACAGGGCGCTTTCTATTCCAAAGTACAAATCCAAAGACCTTTTCATATGCAGGCGAATTAATTGAAACTGGTTTTTCGTTCCCCGAGATATATGAAAACTTATATCAAAAAAAAGAAAATGTAGCAAGGTTAAGCGGTTTCGTGTATCAAAATTATCAAGTTACCGATGATGGTGTGGCTTCCGTTGTTCTCAAGAAAGAGATATTAGAAGCATTTGATGTTACACCTACAGATGCTTCTCAGCTAGTGAGCCTTCTAGGCAATGTTGAGAACATTAAAGTTTGGGTATTTTTTGTAGAAGAGAAAGATCAAATACGAGTTAGACTCCGTTCAAAGGGGCCAATTATTAATGGTGTAGCGAGAAAATATAATGGTGGAGGGCATCCACTGGCTTCAGGGGCAACGATTTATACGTGGGAAGAGGTAGAGTCAGTAATAGAAGATATGCAAGCAGTTTGTTCGGATACTAAATAAAAAATAAAGTCGCTCTATTGGTAGCGACTTTATTTTAGTTTTTGACTCTTTCTGGGATAAACCAAGATCCAATATCGGTAACTTCTTCATGTACGTTTAAATTTAATGCTTGAATCTCCTTTTTTAACAAAGTTGCAATTTCAATTGATTCCGCATAAGCAGAGTACCCATTTTTGATACGAGCCAACTTTTCGTTTAAAAGCTTTCTACGATTAATAATATACATTGGTTCTCCCTCCTCTTTTCTTTATTTTATTTCATAATGTATCAAAAATGCTACATATTTTTTAAATTTTCGGAAAACGTTCATAATTTGGTTTGCCGATTTTAAAGAATTTCATTAGATACTATATTCAGAAGAAAAGAATGGGCTACTATTATTTTTAAAAGATAATCTGAACACGAAAAAATACCTCGAAAATAAGAGGTATTTTTTTATATATTACTATTTAACTAATTCAATATTTAGTGTAATCTCTAAAGTAGTATCAAAATAAATAGAATAGGTTTTAAGTCTATATACTTTATCATCTAGTTTGTACTCTTTTTCTATAGCCTGCCTGAGTAACTCTTTGTTTTTTGAAACACTTTCAATATCTTTTCCTATCAAATGATTTAAGTTTTGCATAACAGCATCACTTAGGATATGAAGATTTAATTTACCTAGATCATACTTTTTTTGATTTGCGAACTCCACTTTAAAGTCTTGGATTTTCAACTTGCTTTTATTCTCTTCATTAAGCTTTTCATAATCCTCAATAAGGGTATTATTGCGGTCTTCCAAGTCGTTAATTTTACTTTGTTGCTTTGTTAGTAACTGGATCTGTTTCTCTTGCAAAACTCCAAACTGAAATAAAAAAACAAACCAACTAATTAAAGCGCCTACCGCAACTCCAGCAAAAAATCTTTGCCATCCTGGTTTCTCATATAAGGGTGGGATTCTCATTATGTTATGTGCTCCTGTGTAAACCACTCTATTATTCTCCAACCTATTTGGGCACCGCCCATAGCAGAAACAATTAATAGAAACTGCTTGAAAACATCTTTTGTCTGTCCTAAAAATATCCCTCTTTCGAAGCTATAAAAAGCATCGAAGGTACCGCCGATTGCAGCTACAAGAGCCCATATTTTTAATTTACTAGCTACCCGGTAAATTTCTGTTAAGGGAGCTTCACCGGCTATAAATGCTCCTATGCCACCAATTAATGAGCCTCCTAGTAATACACCAAGCGCTATGAAAAAACTATGAATAAATGCAGGCATAAACGCCTCTTTTACTTCCATAATGACACCTCTTTATGATTGCTGTTAGTAGCAGAACAGGAAGTGTAACCTTCCTTTATACATGTATATGGACAAACTGAAGCTTGTATGAGTTATGTTTGGATTGTTTTCGGATTAGGACTATAATTAAAGAGGATTCCTATATATTTGAAGTTTATTAACCTGTTTAATACAATCCTGATTTACATGTTTTATATATTCCCAGTTCAAAGGTTCACTTTTAACTGGATACCTACACTGTAGCTAAATAATATCCAATGATAAAAAATATAAAAAATAAAGGTGTGATTTCCATTGCCTTTTGTTCATCTTCAGGTACAGAGTGCTTATAGCATACTTTCCAGCTCTGCTAGGATTGAAAGCTTAGTTGAAAAAGCAAGTAAAACCGGCTATAAAGCATTAGCTTTAACCGATGAAAATGTAATGTATGGAGCAATTCCATTTTATAAAGAATGCAAAAAGAGAGGAATTAAACCCATTATTGGGTTAACAGCTTCTATATTAGCTAATGAAGACGGTGAGGAGAAACGTTCATTTCCACTGGTATTATTAGCAAAGAATAATCGAGGCTATCAAAATTTATTGAAGATAAGCAGTGCAATTCAGACAAAATCAAAGGAAGGTATTCCGAAAAGGTGGCTATCGAGTTATCGGGATGGATTAATTGCGATTACCCCAGGACGTACAGGAGAAGTTGAACAACACCTTTTAGCAGGGCAACTTGATTTAGCCAAGCAAGTGATAGCTCAATATAAGCATATGTTTGCAGAAGATTTTTATTTATCAATCCAAAATCACCAGCTATCAGAAGAAAAAGAATTACATAATCTTCTCTTCTCTATAAGTAGCGAGATGGGTGTACCTTTAGTAGCTACAAACCATGTCCAATATATTGAACGGGAGGATTCTTTTGCACATGAATGCCTGCTTTCCATTAAAAATGGAACGAAGCTGTCTGATGACAATCGGGTTGTATTACCTAGTAAAGAATACTATTTTAAGACACCCCAGGAAATGGTTGAGTTGTTTTCTGAATCAGCCGTCGTTCTTGAAAATACGCTTCGAATTGCGAATCAATGTAAAGTCGAAATAAAACTGGGTGTTTTTGCATTACCTAAATATCCAGTTCCTAATGGTGAATCAGCGGGAGATTATTTATCCCGTATTTGCTTAAAGGGCCTCCAGGAACGCTATCAAACACCTTCTGATGAACACCTTGATAGACTTCAGTATGAATTAGAAGTTATAAAAAAAATGAACTTTAGTGACTACTTCTTAATTGTATGGGACTTTATGAAGTATGCTCATGAAAAAGGCATTATTACAGGTCCTGGAAGAGGATCTGCGGCAGGTTCTCTTGTTGCATATGTACTTCATATAACTGATGTTGATCCAATAGAACATGAGCTATTATTCGAACGATTCTTGAATCCAGAGAGAGTTTCTATGCCGGATATTGATATCGACTTTCCTGATAATCGCAGAGATGAAATGATAGAATATGTATCCAAGAAATATGGGAGAATTCATGTAGCTCAAATAATTACATTTGGGACATTAGCCGCCCGTGCTGCTCTAAGAGATGTTGGAAGAGTAATGGGGATTTCGCCTAAGGAAGCTGACTATATCGCCAAACAAGTGCCAAGTAAGCTGGGAATTAGTTTAAAACAAGCATATGAAGAGTCTGCAACTCTCAGAGAATATATCACTAATATTGAAATTGGGCGAAAAATCTTCGACACTGCAGTGAAAATTGAAGGTCTTCCGCGGCACACCTCTACTCATGCAGCTGGAGTTGTAATAAGTGAGCACCCATTGACAGATTTAATTCCTATTCAGGAAGGACATAATGAAGTGTATTTAACACAGTATCCAATGGATATTCTTGAAGAGATTGGACTACTAAAAATGGACTTCTTAGGTTTACGAAACCTTACACTTATTGATAATATACAGTCACTTATTTACAGGGGGACTGGTAAGAAAATCGATTTATCAACAATACCATTGAATGATCCCAAAACCTTTGACTTATTAAGTAAAGGCGACACAACAGGAGTATTTCAGTTAGAATCTAGTGGCATGAGAAGCGTTTTAGCTCGACTAAAACCTACTGAATTAGAGGATATTGTTGCAGTAAATGCCTTGTACCGTCCAGGTCCAATGGAAAATATACCGTTGTATATAGCAAGAAAGCATAAAAATGAGGTTGTACAATATCCTCATCCAGATCTAGAACCGATTCTATCAAAGACATATGGGGTAATTGTCTATCAAGAGCAGATTATGCAAATTGCTTCAAAACTTGCTGGTTTTAGTCTAGGGGAAGCGGATTTGCTACGTAGAGCGGTTAGTAAAAAGAAAAAAGAAGTGTTGGACAAAGAACGAGAGCATTTTGTAAAAGGGAGTCTCAGAAAAGGGTACAATGAAAAAACGGCTAATGATATTTATGATTTAATCGTACGTTTTGCTAACTATGGGTTCAATAGAAGTCATGCTGTAGCATATAGTATGATTGCTTATCATCTAGCTTTTCTTAAGGCGAATTATCCACTCTATTTTATGGCTGCATTATTAACTAGTGTTGTAGGCAATGATGAAAAGCTTGGGCAATATATTAGAGAAGCAAAACAAAAAGGGATAACCATCCTGCCTCCTTCCATCAATAAAAGTTACTATCCTTTTTTCGTGGAAAAGAAAGCAATTCGCTACAGTTTAGCCGCAATAAAAAGCGTAGGAGTTACTGCTTTAAAAGATATCATCGAGACAAGGAAATCTAAACTTTACACTGACTTGTTTGACTTTTGCGTAAGAACATCAATAAGGAGTGTTAACCGTCGGACATTAGAAGCGCTGATATGTTCAGGCGCTTTTGATGAGTTCGGAGAAAACAGAGCCACTCTTTTAGCTACTTTAGATGTCGCACTTGAACATGCAGAGCTGGTCCGTCCAAAAGATAATGAAGGGCAATTTGATCTTTTCATCGAAGACGATTTTGGAATTAAACCAAAATATGTTGAAGTTGAACCGTTTAAAGATGTAGAAAGGCTACGCTTTGAAAAAGAAGCCTTAGGCTTTTACTTATCGAGTCATCCGGTTACTCCTTATTCATCTTTTTTACAAAGGAAGGGAGCCGTTCCGATTAGCTCAATTACGGATTACCTACAGAAAACGGTATACGTAGGTGTATTTGTAACGAAGGAAAGAACGATTCGAACAAAAAAGGGAGAGGTAATGGCCTTTCTTACTGTTAGTGATGAAACTGGTGAACTTGAGGGTGTTGCTTTTCCAAAAACATACAATCAATTTGGAAAATTACTTAGAAATGATGCCTTACTTTTACTTAAAGGTAAAATCGAAGAACGAAACAATCAACTTCAGTTACTAATTAATGAAGTTGAACCATTACCCGAAATAGTCGACATCGAAGTAAATAATAACCAAACATTATTCGTAAAGATTGATAAAACCCATCAAACAGATAAGATCTTTTCTGAACTAAAAGAATTATTGCAGGAGTTTCCGGGAACTACAGCAGTTGTTGTTCATTATGAAGAAAAACAAAGAACTATTAAACTTCAAAAAGAGCTATGGATAACTCCAGACACTCCTTTTTTAACGCAATTAGAGGGTTTAATGGGTCCTGAAAATGTTGTTTTAAAATAACATACCCTCTTTACATCCAACATAAATATGTTATATTGTTAAAGAAAATGGTGTGGTCAGACCACTGGTTTTTTACAATTATTATCAGAGTTAATATAGGGTATTGTTTTTTACTTTTTATATTTAGTAGTTTATATGAAATGAAAGATTCACTACCCGATAGATGGACAAGATGTTTAAAGACGTACAATCTCCATTTTGTAATTAATAAAAAGAAAAATATTTAATTGTCTAGCTCCAGCGCCTAGCCAGTTTTCCTAACGGAGTAAGCTTCTTCGAGTATCTTGCGTAAAAGCTTCGCTTTTAAGCAGCTCGAGGTCGTTTCACCCCTCCTGCGGCGGCAACACTAAGGAATGCTTCGTGAGGTTAATCCTCGCAGGAAAAAAGCTTTGCTTTTTTTCGAGCCTCCTCACTGAAATGCTGAAGCGGCTTGGTCAGAAACGAGAAAATTGGAGACTCCGACAAAAGAGGCGTCTTTTGCCTCTGACGGAGGAGTTGAAATTTCTCGAGTTTCTAGCCGCAGAAGCTGGACAAGTCAGGGTTCCGACGCACAGGATATGCTAGTGCCGACGTTGCCACAGGACGTGGCGACCTTAGTCGGCCAGGCTTGTCGGGGCTGACCAAGGCGCTTGCGCTTTTCTATTATAAGGAGTGAAAAAGCTAAATGACTCTAAGAGAAGAAGCTTTGCATATGCATCGAATTAATAAAGGTAAATTAGAATCAAAAGCAAAAGTTCCAGTGAAAAATGCAAAAGATTTAAGCCTGGCGTACTCTCCTGGAGTTGCTGAGCCTTGTAAAGTTATTTATGACGACAAAGCAAAGGTATACGAATATACCATGAAAGGAAATATGGTGGCGGTTGTGTCTGATGGTACTGCTGTTTTAGGATTAGGAAACATTGGACCGGAGGCTGCTCTTCCTGTAATGGAAGGGAAAGCAGTGCTATTCAAAAGCTTTGCTGGAGTAGATGCATTCCCTATTTGCTTAAATACAACAGATGTAGAGAAAATTATAGAAACCGTAAAATTACTAGAGCCGACCTTTGGGGGAGTTAATCTTGAGGATATAGCCGCTCCTAATTGCTTTGTAATTGAAGAACGTTTGAAAAAAGAAACGAATATACCTATCTTTCATGATGATCAACATGGTACGGCAATAGTTACTGTTGCTGGATTAGTTAATGCTTTGAAACTAGTTGGTAAAAAGATGTCAGACATCCGTGTTGTTGCGAATGGAGCAGGTGCTGCAGGAATTGCAATTATTAAATTATTATATCGCTACGGTGTACGTGACATTATTATGTGTGATTCAAAGGGCGCTATTTATGAAGGTAGAACTTTTGGTATGAATGATGTAAAAGCTGAAGTTGCCAAATATACGAATCAAAATCGTTTAGAAGGGTCACTTGAGGATGTACTAAAAGATGCAGATGTATTTATTGGAGTTTCAGTTGAAGGTGCATTGACTTCTGAAATGGTTAAAAGCATGAATTCAGACCCAATTATTTTCGCGATGGCTAACCCAAATCCCGAAATTATGCCTGAAGATGCATTTGCTGCAGGTGCGAAGGTTGTTGGAACTGGACGATCTGATTTCCCAAACCAAGTCAACAACGTACTCGCATTCCCAGGTATTTTTCGAGGAGCGCTTGATGTTAGAGCAACTCATATTAATGAGCAGATGAAAATAGCGGCTGTAGAAGCGATTGCTTCCTTAGTCTCAGACGAGGAATTACGTGCAGACTATGTTATTCCTGCTCCATTTGACGCTAGAGTCGCACCTGCTGTTGCTGCTGGAGTTGCTAAAGCTGCTATGGAAACAGGGGTTGCTAGAATCGTCGTTGACCCAGAAGAAATTGCTGAGAAAACAAGAAAATTAGCGATTATTGAATAGATGATTGGAAGAGGATATTGTGACATCATCAAGTAAAGTATATATCGGAATTGTAAATCAAATTCGATCAATTATACAGGAAGACGGACTTACAACAGGAGATAAAATACCTTCTGAACGCGAACTATCTGACCGTTTAAAAGTGGGACGCTCCTCGGTAAGGGAGGCCCTTCGTTCTCTTGAATTATTAGGATTAATTGAAACAAGGCGAGGAGAGGGAACATTCCTAAAAGATTTTGGAGATCATCAGTTAATTGATATATTGGGTACCTTTATTATTCAGGGTGAAAAAACAAAGGAAGACCTCGTAGAAACTAAGTATTTATTAGATAAAACCTGTATTGAATTAGCCTGTGAAAAAATGACTGAGTCAACGAAGAATGAACTTGAGGTTAATTTTAAAAATGCCGAAAATAAAGAGGAATATCTTATTAAGGCAATAATTGATGCAACAGATAATCGACTATTAAAACGGATTTGGATTGTTATAAATGAGTATGCAAAACTTGTTTATGGTGAACAATCGCAGCAAATTTCTCCAAAACTACTTGAAGATTTACTCGAAGGTTTACTCTCGAGTGATGTTGGAAAGGCTCTTGCTGCATACGATAGAATGACACAGTAGAAATTTGTCGTTTAATTGTTGACATATTCCAACAAAAAAAGAAGAGAACATTCAGTAAAGTATAAGTACATGCTTTTTTGGCAACGAAGGGGATAGATAGGTTTTTATTTACTTGTTTTTTTTAAAGTAGTCCTTCAAGTTGAGATAAAGGAATGGATGTACAACTAGTGTTTTTTGTAAAGTAATCAATATTGTCAAGACTGTAAAACGAAAGAAAAAGTCTATAAAATCCATGTCCTTAGTTATAAGTCGAAAAAAGCCAGTCAATGGAATGTGAGGAGGTTCCTTTTTGTTAAAAGATTTTTTTGTGAAAAAGAAAAAATATGCTTCTATTCCCTCTGAACAAGCGAAAGCAGATGTCCCAGAAGGAATCATGAGTAAATGTCCTAGTTGTAAAAAGATCATGTATACAAAGGAATTGAACAAAAACAATAAAGTATGTATGAATTGTGATTATCACTATCAAATGACCGCCTATGAAAGAATCGAAAGCTTACTTGATGAAGGGTCATTTGTTGAGTTTGATAAAGAACTTGTTTCTGAAAACCCTCTTGGATTTCCAGACTACCTAGAGAAATTAGCGAAGGACCGAGAAAAGACAAAAATTAATGAGGCAGTCGTTACAGGTGAAGGCAAAATTAGCGGCAATCGATTTATTCTAGCGATTATGGATGCTAGTTTCCGAATGGGAAGCATGGGTTCTGTCGTAGGAGAAAAAATCACGAGAGCTATCGAAAAGGCAATGGAAGAGAAGGTTCCATTTATTATTTTTACAGCCTCTGGAGGAGCAAGAATGCAGGAAGGCGTTCTAAGTCTTATGCAGATGGCTAAAACCAGCTCAGCTTTAAAGCTTTTAAGTAATCAAGGAGGGCTCATTATATCTATTATGACTCATCCTACAACTGGAGGAGTTTCAGCTAGCTTTGCGTCTTTAGGTGATTATAACTTTGCAGAGCCTGGAGCATTAATAGGTTTTGCAGGAAGAAGGATCATTGAACAGACGATACGTGAGGAACTGCCAGAAGATTTTCAAACTGCTGAGTTTTTATTAAAGCATGGCCAATTAGACGCCGTTATCCATCGTAATGAAATGAGAGATATCTTAGCTAATATACTAGATATTCACCAGGATGGAGGTGCTGTAAATTGGTAGGAGAACTAGAATTCGAGAAACCAGTAGTAGAATTAAAGAAGAAAATCACCGAGTTAAAGGCGTTTACAAAAGATGCTAACGTTGATTTATCCGATGAGATAGCTAAACTAGAAACGAGACTAAATAAATTAGAAAATGATATATACGGAAATTTAAAGCCTTGGGACCGTGTTCAAATTGCTCGTCATCCTGAGAGACCTTCTACACTTGATTATATTGAACGCATTTTTACAAACTTTTTTGAATGTCACGGTGACCGCTTTTATGGTGATGATGCTGCGATAGTCGGTGGAATTGCAAAATATCATGGACTATCTGTAACTGTAATAGGTCATCAACGTGGTAAGGATACGAAAGAAAATATTAAAAGAAATTTTGGTATGCCACATCCTGAAGGCTACCGAAAGGCACTTCGATTAATGAAACAAGCTGAAAAATTCAATAGACCAATTATATGTTTCATAGATACAAAAGGCGCATATCCTGGTAAGGCAGCTGAGGAACGTGGTCAAAGTGAAGCAATTGCCAAAAACTTGTTTGAAATGGCTGGCCTAACAGTGCCTGTTGTTTGCATCGTTATTGGTGAAGGTGGAAGTGGTGGAGCTCTTGCTTTAGGAGTTGGAAATCATATTCACATGCTGGAAAATTCTACTTACTCCGTTATTTCACCAGAAGGTGCTGCTGCATTATTGTGGAAGGATTCAGGGCTTGCAAGAAAAGCTGCAGAATCTATGAAAATAACTGCTCCTGATTTGAAGGAACTCGGTATTGTTGATGAAATTATTCCTGAGGTAAAGGGTGGAGCGCATCGTGATGTTGCGTCCCAATCTGCTTCTATTGATAATGTCCTTCGTGTGTCGCTTGAAGATCTTCTAAAATTAACAAAGGAAGAACTTATTCAACAGCGTTACATGAAATATAAGAAAATTGGTCAATTTAGTGAGGCTGAAGATTATATTGGAGTGCAATAAAAGAATTTACTAATTGTGCTTATTTGTAATAATGAATGGACGTGCGTTCCTCTACTATGAGGTGCACGTTTTCCTTTTTTTGATAAAAATGGAGATTTTATTCGTTCACACAACATATTAAATATGAACTTTTTATTACATAATAAAATGGCAGAATTACATACTCTTATAAAAACCTTTTAAAATAAGGATTTAGGTGAAATTTCCTACAGATTCAAAATATTTTAAATATGGCTACTTAGTTGTTTTAATAAATTCTACGTGTTATTTTTATACATATTGTAGAACAATAATAAGAGGTAATGGGTTTAATTGTTTACATAATGGGCAATTTCCATAGAACTTCAATATATTTTAAACAAGAGTTTGAGGTGTTAGTATGAAAAGAATCGGTGTGTTAACAAGTGGTGGAGATTCACCAGGTATGAACGCGGCTATTCGTGCAGTTGTTCGTAAAGCGATTTACCACGATGTGGAGGTATATGGTGTATACCAAGGCTATGCTGGACTAATTAGTGGTCAAATCAAGAAGTTAGAAATTGGGGATGTAGGTGATATTATTCACCGTGGTGGTACAATGCTCTATACGGCTAGATGTGAAGAATTTAAAACTGAGGAAGGCCAGAAAAAAGGCATTGAGCAGTTAAGAAAATTCGGAATAGAAGGCTTAGTTGTTATTGGTGGAGACGGCTCATATCGTGGAGCTAAGAAATTAACTGAGCATGGTTTCCCATGTGTTGGTGTCCCTGGAACTATTGACAATGATATTCCTGGTACTGACTTTACAATCGGTTTCGATACAGCGCTAAATACTGTTATAGATGCTATAGATAAAATACGTGATACAGCAACTTCACATGAACGTACATATGTAATAGAAGTTATGGGGAGACATGCAGGGGACTTAGCATTATGGTCAGGCCTTGCTGGTGGTGCTGAAACAATTTTAATTCCTGAAGCTGACTACGAAATGGAAGACGTTGTTGCAAGATTAAAACGTGGACATGATCGTGGTAAAAAACATAGTATTATTGTTGTTGCAGAAGGTGTTGGCAGCGGAGTGGAGTTCGGTAAGAAAATACAAGAAGCTACAAACCTTGAAACACGTGTAAGTGTACTTGGATATATCCAACGTGGCGGTTCTCCAACTGCAACTGATAGAGTACTGGCTAGTCGATTAGGTGCAAAAGCAGTTGAACTTTTACTTGAAGGTAGAGGCGGACGAGCTGTAGGTATCCAAAAGAATACCTTAGTAGATCATGATATTTTAGAAGTTCTAGACAAGAAACATACTGTTGAACAGGATATGTATCAACTTTCAAAAGAATTATCTATCTAATTCGCAAAACAGGTAATGTGTTACATCGCTATCAATAGCGATTGTGTATGAGGAGGAAATATAAATAATGAGAAAAACAAAGATAGTATGTACAATTGGGCCGGCAAGTGAAAGTGTTGAAAAACTAACTTCTTTAATAGAAGCTGGAATGAACGTAGCAAGATTAAATTTCTCGCACGGTGATTTTGAAGAACATGGAGCACGTATTAAGAACATCAGAGAGGCTGCAAAAATTACTGGGAAAAATGTAGCAATTCTTTTAGATACAAAAGGACCAGAAATCAGAACTCATACTATGGAAAATGGTGCTATCGAATTAGTAGAAGGATCTACGATCATCGTTTCTATGAATGAGGTAGTTGGAACTACTGAAAAGTTCTCCATCTCATATCCAGGGTTAATGCAAGATGTACAACCTGGCTCACGTATTTTACTTGATGACGGTTTAATTGGATTAGAAGTATTGGAAATTGATCAAAGCAAAGGAGAAATCCTTACAAAAATTTTAAATACTGGAACATTAAAAAATAAAAAAGGTGTTAACGTTCCAGGAGTAAAAGTAAACCTTCCTGGTATTACTGAGAAAGATGCGAAGGATATTATTTTCGGTATTCAGCAGGATGTAGATTTCATTGCAGCATCTTTTGTTCGACGTGCATCTGATGTACTTGAAATCCGTGAATTACTAGAAGAAAACAAGGGTGAATCAATCCAAATCATACCAAAGATTGAAAACCAAGAGGGTGTTGACAATATCGATGAAATCCTTGAGGTTTCTGATGGATTAATGGTTGCCCGTGGAGACTTAGGTGTTGAGATTCCTGCAGAGGAAGTACCACTTGTTCAAAAAGAACTAATTAAAAAATGCAATGCACTTGGAAAACCAGTAATCACTGCTACACAGATGTTAGATTCAATGCAGCGTAATCCGAGACCAACACGTGCTGAAGCAAGTGATGTTGCGAATGCAATTTTTGATGGTACAGATGCAATTATGCTTTCTGGTGAAACTGCAGCAGGTTCATATCCTGTTGAAGCAGTTCAAACTATGCACAATATTGCCTCCCGTGCAGAAACTGCATTAGTGTATCGTGATATTTTAGCACAACGTAGTAAAATCTCTGGTACGACTATCACAGATGCAATTGGTCAATCAGTAGCACATACAGCTCTTAATTTAGCTGTTTCAGCAATTGTAACACCAACTGAGAGTGGACATACAGCAAGAATGATTTCAAAATATCGACCAAAAGCTCCTATTATTGCAGTAACAGCTAATGAATCAACAACTAGAAAACTTGCACTTGTATGGGGTGTCTATCCAAGAACAGGTCATGTAGCAAGATCTACTGATGAAATGCTAGAAATATCAGTTGAGGAAGCATTAAATACTGGAATTATTAAACCAGGTGATTTAGTAGTAATTACTGCTGGAGTACCTGTAGGAGAAAGTGGTACAACAAACATCATGAAGATTCATGTTGTTGGTGATGTCATTGCAAAGGGCCAAGGAATTGGCAGAAAATCAGCATTTGGTAAAGTTGTTGTTGCTAATACAAGTGATGAAGCTAAATCAAAAATGTATGATGGTGCAATCCTTGTTACAAATGCAACAGATCGTGACATGGTAAAAGTACTTGAAACAGCAGCTGCTCTTATTACAGAAGAGGGTGGACTTACTAGCCATGCGGCTGTTGTCGGCCTAAGCCTAGGTATCCCTGTAATTGTTGGTGTAGAAAATGCAACATCTCTTTTAAGAGACGGACAAGATATTACTGTTGATTCTGCTCGCGGAATTATATATGAAGGGCATGCAAACGTACTATAAGTTTTTGAAAGAGAAGGAACCCCCTTCTCTTTTTTACATAGAAAAAGAAATTCTAGCCAATAATCAAGTATTAACGGTCTTCGCCATATTTTCTGAATGTTTTTAGTTTTACAGGTTGTACTAATTACGTATAATAGAGAGAAAGCTTACCTTGGTCGGAGGGGAATATATGAGACTGTTACTTGCACTAATTATAATTGTACCTGCTATAGAAATTGGAGTTCTTATTTTGTCAGGTAAGACATTAGGAGTACCAATTACAATTTTATTCATTATTTTAACAGGAGTTGCCGGTGCCTGGCTTGCTAAAAAGCAAGGGTTAGAAACGTTAAGAAGGGCACAAAATCAAATGAGTTATGGTCAAGTACCAGGAGATGCGATTATTGATGGTATATGCATTTTAGTCGGCGCTGTATTACTATTAACTCCTGGTTTTATTACAGACTTAACGGGATTCTTTCTATTACTGCCTAATACTAGAAAACTTTTGAAGCCATTTATAGGTAAGATCATTAGAAGATTGATTGATAGAGGACAATTTACGGTGATACGTAGATAGCAAATTTAAAAGGCATTCCAGATACTGGAATGCCTTTTACTAAAATTTATGCATGTTTCCCCAAGATAAATCCCCATATATCCTTAAAAACACCTGTAGTATATAATGTTCGGATAATTACCAGAGCTACAGGACCAATAATTAAACCAATAAATCCAAACAACTGGAAGCCGACAAATAATGAAATTAACGTAGCAAGAGGGTCTAGCCCTATGCTGGAAGAAATTATTTTAGGTTCCATGACTTGCCTTTGAACAATAACCACTAAATATAAAACGCCCAATCCAATTGCTAAAGGAAGATTCCCGCTAAATGCGGAATAGATTATCCAAGGGACAAATACCAGCCCTGTCCCCAAATAAGGTAGAAGGTCGACGAGTCCGATTAATAATGCAATCGTTATTGCATAATCTACTCGAAGGATCAACAAGCCAACTAATACGATTCCTGCTGTTATAGAAATAAGTGTTAGCTGTGCTTTAATGAAACCAAATAATGCCTTTTTTAGTTCTTCAGACACAGACTTTCCGCTTTCTCTTGCTTTAACTGGGATGAATTTACGACCGTAGCCTATAAATTTGTTCCAATCCTTACTAATGAAAAAGGTTGCTAGTAATGAGAATACAATTACAGTTGCTGCATTTGGTAGCCACCCTAAGAACTTTGGTATATTCTCAAGAAAAGCTTTAATAAATTCACCCACATTTGTTGCTATTGTGCTCCCTACATTTCCTATATTATCCATAATCGTTTGTTGCTGACCTTGTTCAAGATTGTCAAAAACATTTGTTAATCTTTCATAGAAAGGAATAATCTGACCGACAATTAGATTCTCGAAATAGATAACTAGTTTTTCAAAATGTTGAGGGACCTCATTTGCTAGATAATTGGCTCCAGAGATAATTTCTGCAATTAATAAAGTCAATAGACCGGTGACGAATGCAAATACAAGGATAATTCCTATGAAAACAGCAATTCCACGTGGCATTCTCCCTTTATTTTCAAAGAAGTTCACAAGAGGATTTATTAAAAAAGCAATTAATAAAGCAAAAATGAAAGGATAGGTAAGCTTAAATAGAAAGTAAGATAGTACTAAACCAATAACGAGTAGAACCACAACTAGTAGAAAGCGCAAAAAGCTATACACATAATTAATATTCAAACTTTTACCTCCCAAAGGAACTAATTATATTTTATTTTACATCCTTTAGTAAAAGTTGGAAAGCAATACATAGAAATACAGATTAAAGTTTCCAATAATGGAGAAAAAATCTTTTTTGTGATATTATACGTTATAGTAGCAAGTGAAAATAATTCGTCGAAATACTGCACGAATCGGGAAAATTAGTCATTTGTGGCTTGTTTTTAGTATTCCTTAATCTATTGGAATTCCGTAGGAGAAAAATTAATCTACAAAAAAGTTTTTGTGTGATAATATTTTTTAGAGATTAATTTGTCTCTTTTGATTCACAAAAATCTGATAATTGTTTATAATGGAATCTAGGAGTTACAAATTTTCTACATATTTTTTATCACTTGCATAGCATTATTTTTTTATTGTCACAATATTATATTGTTATTATGTGACGTTATGAGCAAAAACTCAAAAATGAAAGCATTTACTTTTGTGAAATTCAATCGATAGATTTATCAAAAATAAATGTAATGATTTTGAGCGGTCGCTCATTTTACTCCAAAAATTCATAGGGGTATGGGGAATTTTCAAAAAAGGAGAGGGTCTTATGACAGCAACAAAGGGTCTAGAAGGTATTGTAGCTACAACATCTTCAATTAGTTCAATCATTGATGATACACTCACGTACGTAGGGTTTGATATCGATGATTTAGCTGAAAATGCTAGTTTTGAAGAAGTTGTATACTTACTATGGCATCGCAAATTACCAAACAACGAGGAGTTAGCTGAACTAAAGCAACAACTTGCTGAAAACGCAAGTCTTCCTCAAGAAGTACTCAATCATTTTAAAACATATCCAATTGATAAGGTTCATCCAATGGGAGCTCTTCGCTCTGCAGTTTCTCTTCTTGGTCTATATGATACAGAAGCGGATGTAATGGATGAAAAAGCAAACTATCAAAAGGCAATTCGTTTACAAGCTAAGCTACCGACTATCGTTACTGCATTCTCTCGTGTACGTAAAGGACTGGAACCAGTAGCACCACGTACAGATTTAAGCTTTGCTGCTAATTTCTTATACATGTTAACTGGTGAAGAACCAAGTGCAATTGCTGAGGAAGCTTTTAATAAGGCATTAGTACTCCACGCAGATCATGAATTAAATGCATCAACATTCACTGCTCGTGTATGCGTAGCAACTCTATCTGACATTTATTCAGGTGTAACTGCAGCAATTGGTGCATTAAAGGGACCACTTCATGGTGGTGCAAATGAAGCAGTTATGAAAATGTTAACTGAAATTGGTGAAGTCGATAATGTTGAAACATATATTAATAATAAGTTAGCTAATAAAGAGAAAATCATGGGCTTTGGACACAGAGTTTATCGCAAAGGTGATCCACGTGCGAAACACTTAAAAGCTATGTCTCAAAAATTAACAACAATTACTGGTGAGCCAAAATGGTATGAGATGTCTACAAAGATTGAAGATATCGTTACAAGTTCAAAACCATTACCACCAAATGTTGACTTCTATTCAGCATCTGTTTACCATAGCTTAGGTATTGACCATGATTTATTTACTCCGATTTTTGCTGTTAGCCGTATTTCAGGATGGTTAGCTCATATTTTAGAACAATATGAAAATAACCGTTTAATCCGTCCGCGTGCGGAATATACAGGACCTGGTATGCAAAAATATGTACCGATTGAGCAAAGAGGATAAAAAAATCTGTATAATAAAAACGAAGCGTACGAGATAGAAATTTCGGAGGGTATTTTTATCCTCTGAAATTCTTCTTATAAATTTTAGGAGGTAATTCTAGTGACTCAAGGAGAAAAAATTACAGTTTCAAATGGTGTATTAAACGTACCAAACAACCCAGTTATTCCTTTCATCGAAGGAGATGGAATTGGTCCTGATATTTGGGCAGCAGCTTCACGTGTATTAGAAGCAGCTGTTGAAAAAGCATATAATGGCGAAAAGGCAATTTTATGGAAAGAAGTTTTAGCAGGAGAAAAAGCGTTTAACCAAACAGGTGAATGGTTACCAGAAGAAACATTAGATGTTATTCGTGAATACATAATTGCTATAAAAGGGCCATTAACTACACCAGTTGGTGGAGGAATCCGTTCTTTAAACGTTGCACTACGTCAAGAATTAGACTTATTCACTTGCCTACGTCCTGTACGTTACTTCACAGGTGTACCTTCACCAATTAAGCGTCCAGAAGATACTGACATGGTCATTTTCCGTGAAAATACAGAAGATATCTATGCTGGTATTGAATATGCAAAAGGTTCAGAAGAAGTTCAAAAGCTTATTAACTTCTTACAAAATGAAATGGGTGTTAATAAAATCCGTTTCCCTGAAACTTCTGGTATTGGAATTAAGCCTGTATCTGAAGAAGGTACAAAACGTCTTGTACGTGCAGCTATTAATTATGCAATTGAACAAGGCCGTAAATCTGTGACTCTAGTTCACAAAGGTAACATTATGAAGTTCACTGAGGGAGCTTTCAAAAACTGGGGTTACGAGCTTGCTGAGCAAGAATTTGGTGATAAAGTATTCACTTGGGCTCAATACGATCGTCTTGTTGAAGAAGAAGGTAAAGATGCTGCAAATAAGGCACAAGCTGATGCTGAAGCTGCAGGAAAAATCATTGTAAAAGATTCGATTGCTGATATCTTCTTACAACAAATTCTAACTCGTCCACGTGAATTTGATGTTGTGGCTACTATGAACCTAAATGGTGACTACATTTCTGATGCATTAGCAGCACAAGTAGGTGGAATTGGTATTGCACCTGGTGCAAACATTAACTACGAAACTGGCCATGCAATCTTTGAAGCAACACATGGTACTGCTCCAAAGTATGCAGGTTTAGATAAAGTTAATCCATCATCAGTATTACTATCTGGAGTATTAATGCTTGAACATCTTGGTTGGAATGAAGCAGCTAACTTAATTATGAATTCAATGGAAAAAACAATTGAATCTAAAGTTGTAACATATGACTTCGCACGTCTAATGGATGGTGCTACTGAAGTGAAATGTTCTGAGTTTGCTGATGAGTTAATTAAGAACCTAGGTTAATAAGTGAGAAAAGTGGCTACCCTGTGTAAGGGTAGTCTCTTACTAAGGATAGGAGGTTCATTAAATGAGTCAATTTAAACGTAAAAAAATATCAGTTATTGGTAGTGGATTTACTGGTGCAACTACTGCATTTCTTTTAGCTCAAAAAGAACTAGGTGATGTGGTATTAGTAGATATTCCACAGATGGAAAATCCTACTAAGGGTAAGGCTCTTGATATGTTGGAAGCTGGTCCGGTGCAAGGTTTTGATGCAAATATTACAGGTACTTCTAATTACGAAGATACTGCAGATTCAGATGTGGTTGTAATCACAGCTGGGATAGCACGTAAACCTGGTATGAGCCGTGATGACCTTGTTCAAACCAATCAAAAAATTATGAAGAGTGTTGCTCAAGAAATTGTAAAATATTCTCCAAACAGTTATATCATTGTATTAACAAACCCTGTTGATGCTATGACCTATACCGTGTTTCAAGAGAGTGGTTTTCCAAAGAACCGTGTAATTGGCCAATCTGGTGTATTAGATACAGCTCGTTTCCGTACCTTCATCGCTCAAGAATTAAACCTATCTGTTAAAGACATCACTGGATTTGTACTAGGTGGTCACGGAGATGACATGGTTCCACTTGTTCGTTACTCTTATGCAGGTGGCATCCCGCTAGAGACATTAATTCCAAAGGATCGACTCGATGCAATTGTCGAACGGACACGTAAAGGTGGCGGAGAAATCGTTAATCTATTAGGGAATGGTAGTGCTTATTACGCTCCTGCAGCATCTCTAGTAGAAATGGTAGAAGCTATCTTAAAAGACCAACGTCGCGTGTTACCTGCGATTGCATACTTAGAAGGTGAATATGGCTTTAACGGTATTTACCTAGGTGTACCAACAATTTTAGGTGCTAATGGTATTGAAAAAATTATCGAATTAGAACTTACTGAAAATGAAAGAGCAGAACTTGCAAAATCTGCAGAATCAGTAAAGAACGTAATGAATATTCTAGTCTAGGATAAAAAAATTCCGGCTGTTGCCGAGCCTAGAAAAATAGTAAACAAAGATTCGGGGCCATCCCCGAATCTTTTGTACATACAAATGAAATCGCTTTCTTAATAGTGGAGGTGCTCATCTTTTCATGTTATTAGGGAAAAAAAGAAAATTGGGTAGAAAGATTGAAGAAATATCTGTTGGTGAAAAGCTAAGCTTAACTGAAAAAATAGAAGACAAGGATCTACTTCTTTATTTGGGGCTTACAAATGATGCGAACCCATTATATATTCAACACGACTACGCCTCTCAAACACCTTTTAAAAAGCCGATTGTACCTTCTATTATGCTAACAGGCATAATCACAGCAGCAGTATCAAAGTATCTACCAGGGCCTGGTAGCCACATCTTAAAACAAGAGATTGAATTCATTAAGCCATTGTATCATTATGCAACGATCCAATTTTTATTTGAGATCACAAAAATAAATTCGCATGACCATACAGTGGAAATTGTTGTAAATGCAACTGATGAGGATGAATCGAAGGTGTTAGAAGGAAGACTACTTGTTTGTCCTCCACACCGTATCGTCCCAATGGATGGAACTATATTAGAGAACTTTTAAAGATTCGGCGGCTGCCGGGTCTTTTTACATTATTAAGTGTAACTTCTTTCAAAGGCCAATGTATAAGTAAAGAAATTGCTTACTCTCGTTATGGGTATAAAGAGGAAAATATTGAGTCTTTTATTATATTCAGTAAATCATTTAATCGATGAACTAGTAATTATTATAACTCACTACTAAACAAACAACTTGGTAAGAATGGGAACGTTATTCTATAATGAACATATAGAGAGAAAACGATGTTGGGGTTTACCTTTTTTAGATGGAGGAAACTATGAAGAAAAAAGTACTGGTTGTAGAGGATGAACAATCGATTATTACATTACTTCAATATAATCTGCAGCAGGCAGGGTATGAGGTGATTACTGCAATGGACGGTGCACGGGGTCTTGAGCTTGCTATTGAGGAGAAGCCGCACCTTATCGTGCTTGACTTGATGTTGCCTACGCTAGATGGAATTGAAGTCTGTAAGCAACTTCGACAAGAAAAAGTAGACATTCCTATCCTCATGCTTACTGCAAAAGATGATGAGTTTGATAAGGTGTTAGGTCTTGAACTTGGAGCAGATGATTATATGACTAAACCATTTAGTCCTAGAGAAGTAGTCGCACGAGTTAAAGCGATCCTACGTAGAACACAGGCAACTGTAGATAGTGATTCAGTTGCTAATAGAAATGCTGACCAAATTACGATTGGCTCACTGCGCATTTTACCAGACTATTTTGAAGCATATTTTCATGAAGAAGCCCTAGAACTTACGCCAAAAGAATTCGAACTTCTTGTCTACCTGGTGAAAAATAAGGGGAGAGTATTAACCCGAGATCAGCTTCTTAGTGCAGTCTGGAATTACGATTTTGCCGGGGACACGCGGATTGTGGATGTTCACATAAGTCATTTACGTGAAAAAATAGAAAAAGACACAAAAAAACCAGCATATATAAAAACAATTAGAGGTTTAGGTTATAAATTAGAGGAGCCAAAGCTTAATGAATAGATTCCGTTCTCGGCTTCTGTTTGCAATTATTTCATTAATTGTCGTTGTTTTTATCATTTTGGGCTTTGTTTTAAATCAGTTAATAACTAATTTCATCGAAAATGGGTTTCATCATGGATATGCAATTGAAAGAATAGCAGGACAAATATGGATTACACTTTTTATCTGCTTAAGTTTGTCCTTAGTTGTTATTTTATCACTTGTAGTTAGGATAACTGCAATTTACGCGAAACCAATTGAGGCTGCAACAAAAGCTGCAAATGAGCTTGCGAACGGTAATTATAAAGCGAGAACTTATGAAGACACAACTGTTGAAACAGGTCAACTCGGTCAATCAATAAATATTCTTGCTAGAAATATTGAAAACATGACAAGATCCTATGAAATGCAACATGATAGATTGCATACTTTGATTGAAAACATGGGTAGCGGATTACTATTCATTGATGGTAAAGGATATATTAGTATTTTCAATCGCACTATTAGTGAAGTTTTTAAAAAGGATAAAGATGCATTAAAGGGACAGCTATACTATGATGCCTTTGAACAAAGGGATGTTGTCTCATTAGTTGAAGAAATTTTTATGACTGAGAAAAATGTTAGAAAGCAACTTTACCTAACAATAAAGAACGAACCACGAGACTTTGAAGTATATGGAGCTCCTATTTTGGGGGCGAATGAGGAATGGAAAGGAGTCGCACTCGTTTTTCAT
This sequence comes from Ferdinandcohnia jepli, assembly GCF_047246645.1. Taxonomy (NCBI): domain Bacteria; kingdom Bacillati; phylum Bacillota; class Bacilli; order Caryophanales; family Bacillaceae; genus Ferdinandcohnia; species Ferdinandcohnia jepli. Next base: position 35,870 of record NZ_JBFOKR010000025.1, on the reverse strand, counting down.
GATATCTCCGATTTAAAGAGACTTGAACAAATGAGAAAAGACTTTGTAGCTAATGTCTCTCATGAGTTACGTACACCTATTACATCAATTAAAGGGTTCTCAGAAACCTTACTTGACGGTGCAATGAACGACGAGAACTTATCGAAGGAATTTTTAACGATTATCCTAAATGAGAGCAATAGGCTTCAGATACTCATCCAGGACTTATTAGACTTATCAAAAATGGAGAATAAAGGATTTCATCTTCAAATCTCTAAAGTGGATATTAGAGAATTGCTACATAATAGTTTACTCATGCACCAAGCGAAAGCTACAGAGAAAAATATTGAACTTGAACTAGTAACGAACGACCATGAGAGAATCTCAATAGATGGTGATGCAAACCGACTCAAACAAGTATTTATAAATGTTATTAATAACAGCATCTCGTATTCTAGTGAGGGTGCAAAAGTAACTGTAAAGATAGAGAATGATGATAGCCGTGTAAAGATACAAATTGTAGATACAGGAATCGGCATTGATGAAAAAGAGCTCCCTAGAATATTTGAAAGATTTTATCGAGTTGATAAAGCTAGAAGTAGAAACTCGGGTGGAACAGGCCTAGGGCTGGCGATTGTGAAACATATTATTGAAGCACATGAGGGTTCTGTTCAAGTTGACAGTAAGGTTGGAGAAGGGACAACAGTTACGATTTGTTTGAAGAAAGTACTAGCATAAGCTCCTTTACAAAATGTTAACAACTAGTACATATTTCCTTAATAAACCAATCGTATGATGTATTTGAGAACCCCTTCATCCAGAAGGCCAAATTATTTTTACAAGGGCATACGTGTCCTTGTCTTTTTTTATTTACGTTTTTTTGAAACCTTTTTTTATTATATCCGTATAAAACACTGTAGCAGTAAAATAGGGGGGAGAACATGATTAGTTTAAAGCGTATTTATACGATTGTAGGACTATCTATTTTAGTTCTAATATTAGGTACTGTAGCTTTTACTTCATGGTACACAGTAGATGAGTCAGAACAAGCAATTATATTAACCTTTGGTAAAGCAGACGAAGGTATTACAGAGCCGGGATTACATTTTAAAATGCCATGGCCAATTCAAGATGTAGAGAAATTACCAAAGACGACGTTCAGTTTACAGTTTGGATATGAACAAAAAGAAGGACAAATTACCGACATACCTAAAGATACAAAGATGATTACAGGTGATGAAAACATTGTTCTTGCAGACTTAGTTGTTCAATGGCAAATTACAGACCCTTCTAAGTTTCTATTTAACTCAGAAGATCCAGAACAAATTCTTTACAATTCCACATCAGCATCATTAAGAAGTATCATAGGTAGTTCAAAAATCGATGATGCATTAACCTCTGGAAAAGCTAAAATTGAGGCTGAAGTAAGGGACTTGTTAACACATCTTGTCGACAAATATGATATTGGTATAGCAATTACTGCAGTTAAGTTACAGGACGTTGAACTGCCAAATGAAGAGGTTCGTAAGGCATTTACGAATGTAACAGATGCTCGTGAAACAATGAATACGAAAATTAATGAAGCGAACAAATATAGAAACCAGAAAATGAATGAAGCTGATGGAGAAAAGAAAGCATTAATTTCCAGAGCTGAAGGTGACAAAGCTGCACGTATTGAAGCGGCACGTGGAGATGTTGCAACATTCAATGCACTTTACACTGAATATGCAAAGAACAAAGAGATTACTAAAAAACGTTTAATCTTAGAAACTCTTGATGAAGTTTTACCAAATACAGACATTTATATTATGAAGGATGATGGAAATACAATGAAGTATTTACCAATACGTCCAGCTGATAACCAGCAACAACAGCAAGTACCACCTGTACAGACGGAAGGAAGTGGTAAGAGTGAGTGAAAATGTTGTGGATATGAATGAAAGAACAGCAACCTCTAAATTTGGTAAATATACTAAAGGCGGAATTTTCCTGCTCATACTATTAATCATAATTGGTATATTGATAGCAAATATCTTTATTGTAAGAGAAGGGGAATACAAGGTAGTACGTCAGTTCGGGGAAGTCGTCAGAATTGATTCAACACCAGGTATTTCCTATAAAATTCCATTTATCCAGTCAGTTGAGACACTACCAAAATATCAAATGATTTATGATGTTCAAGAAGCTGAGATTAATACAAAAGACAAAAAGCGTATGATGATTGATAATTATGCAGTATGGAAAATCGAAGATCCAAAGCAAATGATTGCTAAAACAAGAACGGTTGTGAATGCTGAGGCAAAGCTTGATGAATTTGTGTATTCAGCAATTCGTACAGAACTAGGTCAACTTAATTATGATGAAATTATCAATGATGAAAAATCATCACGTGGAAGCTTAAATGACAGAATTACAGAAATCGTAAATGAAAACCTTAAAGAGGATAACTACGGAATAATTGTTACAGACATTCGCATGAAACGTACAGACTTGCCAGCAGAAAACGAACAATCTGTATTCACTAGAATGATTTCAGAACGTCAATCAACTGCACAGGAATACTTATCTAAAGGGGACGCAGAGAAAAATATAATTGAAGCGAATACCGATAGAGAAGTTAAAGAAATAATTGCAAAAGCACAGGCAGATGCTGAAGTAATTCGAAGCCAAGGGGAAGGAGAAGCAGCTAGGATCTATAATGATGCATTCGCAAAGGATGCTGAATTCTATAATCTTTTCCGTACTCTAGAATCTTATAAAAAGACAATTGACGGAGAAACAGTTATTATCTTACCTGCCGATTCTCCATATGCCCAGCTATTAATGGGATATACTGAGTAATACGATACAAAAAAATAGCCGTTATTTTCCATTCTGTTTTTTACATGCTAAAATAAACAGTAGGAAAATACGGCTTTTTTCTATTATCATATAAGCGAAACACTTTTCTAAGAAATTGGTTGTTGCCGACAAATAAGGGAGGACTAGATTTGAGTAAAAAAATAGTCTTAATTGATGGAAATAGTATAGCTTATCGCGCTTTTTTCGCATTACCATTATTAAACAATGATAAGGGAATACATACAAATGCTATTTACGGGTTTACTATGATTTTAATGAGGATTCTTGAACAAGAAAAACCTTCACATATACTAGTAGCTTTTGACGCTGGTAAAACAACATTTAGACATAGTACCTTTAGTGAATACAAAGGTGGAAGGCAAAAAACACCACCTGAGCTTTCAGAGCAATTTCCCTTTTTACGTGAACTACTTGATGCATACAAGGTTGCGAGATATGAATTACCAAATTATGAAGCGGATGATATCATCGGTACACTTTCACTGCAGGCTGAAAAAGAAGGCTATGAAGTGAAGGTGATCTCCGGTGATAAGGACCTTACACAACTAGCATCTGAGAATGTGACTGTTGATATTACGAAAAAAGGAATAACAGACGTTGATTCTTATACCCCAGAGTTTATACAGGAAAAGTATGGTATTACTCCTGAACGTATCATCGATATGAAGGGATTGATGGGTGATAATTCGGATAATATTCCAGGAGTACCAGGGGTTGGTGAAAAAACGGCAATTAAATTGTTACAGGAGTTTGGGTCACTGGAGGAACTTTTACAATCCGTTGATAAAGTAAGCGGGAAAAAGCTGAAAGAAAAACTGGAGGAACATAAAGATCAAGCTCTAATGAGTAAACAACTTGCCACTATCTATCGTGAAGCACCAGTAGAAATCAATATTTCTGATATTGCTTATGATGGGTATGATGGTGAACAGGTAACAAAGCTTTTCAAAGAACTTGGTTTTAACTCTCTACTGGATAAAATTGAAGGACCAGTAGCTGAGGAAAAGCCGTTGGAAGAGATTGATTTTAAAATTGTCCAAGAATTCACTGATGAAATCCTTACTTCGCAAGCAGCACTAATTGTTGAAGTGTTGGATGAAAGCTACCATCAAGCAGATATACAGGGATTTGCGATTGCGAATGAAAACGGCAATTATTATATTTCTACAAAGCTTGCATTGGAGTCAGAAGCTTTTCAAAAATGGGCAAAAGATAAAAATAATAAAAAGACTGTCTATGATGCTAAAAAGTCAATCGTTGCTCTTCGTTGGAAGGGAATCGAGTTACGTGGAACAGATTTCGATTGTTTGATTGCATCATATATTTTAAATCCGTCTGATTCTACAGAAGATATAGCTGCCATAGCAAAAGTAAAGGGTATAACAGATGTAAATTCAGATGAAGCCGTATATGGAAAGGGTGCGAAACGCAGCATTCCTACAGAAGATGTACTTGCAGAACATCTTGCTAGAAAAGCGATAGCTTTATCAAAATTAGAAGACATGTTTATAGCTGAACTACAAGAGAATGAACAATATAACTTGTTTACAGACCTGGAGATGCCGTTATCTTTAATACTTGCAGATATGGAATCAATTGGGATTAAGGTTGATGTTGAGCGATTAAAAGCAATGGGTGAAGAATTAAAAGAACATCTACAAGAACTAGAGGAGAAAATTTACGAATTAGCTGGCGAAGCCTTTAATATCAATTCACCAAAGCAACTCGGTGTTATTCTTTTTGAAAAGCTGCAGCTTCCTGTTTTTAAAAAGACAAAAACCGGTTATTCAACGTCTGCAGACATCCTTGAAAGACTGGCGCCAGAGCATGAAATTATTGAGTATATCCTGCATTATCGTCAAGTTGGAAAGCTTCAATCAACATATATTGAAGGTTTATTAAAGGTTGTACATGAAGATACCTGTAGGGTTCATACTAGATTCCAGCAAGCGTTAACGCAAACAGGGAGACTAAGCTCAACTGATCCTAATCTACAAAATATACCGATTAGACTTGAAGAAGGACGTAGAATTAGACAAGCCTTCGTTCCATCAAACAAGGATTGGTTAATCTTTGCAGCCGATTATTCTCAGATTGAACTACGAGTACTTGCGCATATCGCGAACGATGAAAATCTAATTGATGCATTCTCAAATGATCTGGACATTCACACTAAAACAGCTATGGACGTTTTTCATGTGAATGAAAATGAAGTTACCTCCAATATGCGTAGACAGGCAAAAGCGGTTAATTTTGGAATTGTCTATGGTATTAGTGATTTTGGATTATCTCAAAATCTTGGGATTACACGAAAAGATGCAGGGCGTTTTATTGAGCGATATTTTGCAAGCTTCCCTGGTGTAAAAGAATATATGGAAGAGATTGTTGAAGAGTGTAGACAAAAAGGATATGTTTCGACACTTTTACAAAGAAGACGATATATCCCTGAAATTACTGCTCGAAACTTTAATGTTAGAAGTTTTGCTGAAAGAACAGCTATGAATACGCCTATACAGGGCAGTGCGGCAGACATCATTAAAAAAGCAATGATTGATATGGCAGCAAGACTAAAAGATGAAAAGCTTCAAGCTAAACTTCTTTTACAAGTGCATGACGAATTAATTTTTGAAGCTCCGGAAGAAGAAATTGAGATACTTAAGAAGATTGTACCTGATGTTATGGAAAACACAATCTCATTAAAGGTACCGTTAAAGGTTGATTACTCGTACGGAAAGACGTGGTACGACGCAAAGTAGAAGGATGTGATTGAATGCCTGAGCTTCCAGAGGTTGAAACGGTAAGGCGTACGTTAACTGAGCTTGTTAACGGAAAAACAATAGATAAGGTCACAGTACTTTGGCCAAAAATGATAAAAAAACCGGAAGAGGCTGAACAGTTTACAGACGCCCTTCATGGTCAAACCATTCATAACGTTGAGAGACGAGGAAAATTTTTAAAATTTATATTAGATGATTATGTGATGGTTTCTCACTTGCGAATGGAAGGAAGGTATGGCTTATACAAGCAATCTGAACCTTATGATAAGCATACCCATGTGCTCTTTACATTCACAGATGGAACAGAGCTGCGTTATCGCGATGTAAGAAAATTTGGGACAATGCACTTATTTGCGAAAGGAGAGGAAGAATTAGTTCTTCCCCTCTCCCAATTAGGGCCAGAACCATTCTCAAAAGAGTTTACTGTGAGCTATCTCGAGACACAGCTAGCTAAAACAAATCGTAAAATAAAGGTTGCCTTACTTGACCAAACAAGTGTTGTAGGATTAGGTAATATTTATGTAGACGAGGCATTATATAGAGCTGGAATATATCCAGAACGACCAGCAAATTCGCTTACAAAGAAAGAAATAAAAAAACTACATGAAGAAATTGTTCAAACACTACAAGAGGCTGTTGACAAAGGTGGTAGTACCATTCGTTCCTATGTAAATACGCAAGGAGAAATAGGTATGTTCCAATTAGAGCTATTTGTGTACGCTCAAAATGGGAAAGCATGTAAGCGATGTGGAACTGAAATCGAAAAAACAGTTGTAGGTGGCAGAGGTACTCATTTCTGCCCGGTTTGTCAAAAAGAACCGAAGAAAAAGAATAAATCGTAAGGTTGTTTTCCTCATCTAATCTTGAATTCGGACATTTCACATGAGATAGGCTCCTTCCATATACTATCGTAGCAAATGATAGGAGGGAGACTCTTTGATATGTCCCAATTCGCATCACTCATTTTATTAGCATTTGCAGTTAGTTTGGATAGCTTTAGTGTTGGTTTTACGTATGGAATACGAAAAATGCAAATTCCCTTTAAGTCAATAATCACAATTGCCTGTTGTTCAGCCGTTATCTTAATGGCTTCAATGGGGTTAGGAAAATCAATTGCTGTTTTTCTCTCGCCAGAGATTGCAGAAAGGCTAGGAGGGCTTGTGCTTGTTCTAATAGGAGCATGGGTGTTGTATCAGTTTTTTCGTCCATCATCACAATCCACTGAACAAACAAATGAAGAAGAGGAAAAAGTGTTAGTGAAGGTTGAAATAAAATCACTTGGATTAGTGATAAATATATTAAAAAAGCCAATGGTTGCTGATTTTGATAAATCAGGAACAATCACCGGATTGGAAGCGTTTATGCTCGGATTAGCTCTTTCGTTAGATGCATTTGGAGCAGGTATCGGAGCAGCATTACTAGGCTTCTCCCCGTGGATGATGGCATTATTAGTTGCTTTTATGAGTTCTCTTTTTGTGTTTCTTGGTATCAAAAGTGGAACTATTTTTTCAAAGTTTAAATGGGTTAAGAAATTCTCTTTTTTACCAGGGGTTTTACTTATTGTAATAGGAATATGGAAGTTTTAATTTTATTCAGAAGAAGCCTCATACTTCTATAAATGGGGATGAAATCAAGAGTATACAATACAGACGGGGTTCAAACTCCGACTGAATAAAGTTAAAGCCCCCGGCGGATGCCTCGATTTTTATAAAAGTAAATAGTCGAGAGCAAGCCCGAAAAAAATCTGGCGCAAATACGCCAAGGCACAATTAATTGTATCACTAAAGAGGTGTAAAAGTACGTGGCATTAACGATTGGACTAACAGGTGGAATTGCAAGTGGAAAAAGTACCGTCTCAAACATGTTTAAGGATATGGGAATTGTTTTAATAGATGCTGACGTTATTGCCCGTAAGGTAGTTGAGGTCGGACAAGAAGCATACCAGCAAATTGTAGAAGCCTTTGGTGAGGATATCTTATTGCCTGACAAAACAATAGATCGAGCAAAACTCGGTTCGATTATCTTCTATAGCGAAGAGAAGCGGCTGGTGTTAAATTCAATTGTACACCCCGCGGTTCGTAAACAGATGCTAAAGGAAAAACAAGAGCATATTGAAAATGAAGAAAAAGCGATTATCTTAGATATACCATTGCTTTTCGAAAGTAAGCTCACTGCTTTAGTGGACCGTACTCTCCTTGTTTATGTTGATTATGATATTCAATTAGAACGTCTAATGAATCGAAATAATCTAAGTAAACAGGACGCAGAAGCTAGAATTAAATCTCAAATGCCTTTAAAGGATAAAATTCCGCTTGCTGACGCTGTTATTACGAATAATGGCAGTATAGAGGAAACAAAAGCTCAGTTAGAAGAGCTATGTAAAAGTTGGGGAATAATCAACTGAATTAAAAAATAAAATGGAGTGTTCAGAAGTATTATGCTTTTGGGCGCTTTTTTTGTTGGATGCGAGTTACTGTGTTCGGGATGATGGGGGAGGTTCTTGTCCACCGAGAAATAGGAGAGAATGGGATTCTGATGCGATAAGATTGTTTCTATAATCGACTAAGAATGAGTATTGAGTAGATTTTGGGTCGATAAGATTGTCCTAATCGACTAAGAATAGGTATTGAGTAGATTTTGGGTCGATAAGATTGATTCTAATCGACCGAGAAAAAGAATTGAGTAGGTTCTGGGTCGATAAGATGGGTTCTAATCGACCGAGATTAAGGATGGAGTAGGTTCTGGGTCGATAAGATGGGTTCTAATCGACCGAGAATAAGGATGGAGTAGGTTCTGGGTCG
>NZ_JBFOKR010000025.1:0-27351 GCF_047246645.1 Ferdinandcohnia jepli | reverse complement strand
AAGATGGGTTCTAATCGACCGAGAATAAGGATGGAGTAGGTTCTGGGTCGATAAGATGGGTTCTAATCGACCGAGAAGAAGGATGGAGTAGGTTCTGGGTCGATGAGATGTGTTCAAATCGACCGAGAATAAAGATTGAAAAGGTTTTGGGTCGATAAGATGTTCCACCCCCATAAACAAGTACCCATAAACAGTCAATAATACTAATCTACAACCTAATACCCATCGGAACACCATATAAATATCTATTTTTTATAAAAATGAGAATTATAGTATTACAGTTTCGATGAATTATGTTATACTATTTATACAAAATGACAATTAAGTATAACATAAATCTCGGAGGGGTTTTGATGAAGCCAAGAATTGCAATTAATGGATTTGGCCGTATTGGAAGAATGGTATTTCGTAAAGCAATCGCTGATGACTCTTTAGAAATTGTAGCAATAAATGCAAGCTACCCTGCTGATACATTAGCGCATTTAATTAAATATGATACAAATCACGGGAAATTTGATGGAGATGTTATTCCAGAAGATGATTCACTTGTGGTTAATGGAAGGCGAATCAAACTTGTGAGCTCACGGGATCCTCTAGAGTTACCATGGGCGAACCTTAATATAGATATTGTTATCGAAGCGACTGGGAAGTTTAATTCCAAAGAAAAAGCTAGTTTGCATCTACAGGCTGGCGCAAAAAAAGTAATTTTAACAGCACCTGGTAAAAATGAAGATATTACAATTGTAATGGGTGTTAACGAGGATAAATATGATGAAAATAATCATCATATTATTTCAAATGCATCATGTACAACAAACTGTTTAGCACCTGTAGCGAAAGTATTAAATGAACAATTTGGTATTGAAAACGGGCTTATGACAACCGTTCATGCGTATACAAACGATCAGAAAAATATTGATAATCCACATAAGGATTTACGAAGAGCTAGAGCTTGTGCACAATCAATTATACCAACATCAACAGGCGCAGCTAAGGCATTATCACTTGTATTACCTGAATTAAAGGGGAAGCTCCACGGGATGGCTTTGCGAGTACCTACCCCTAATGTATCCTTGGTCGATCTTGTTGTCGATGTATCCCGAGATGTTACGATTGATGAGATTAATGAAGCATTTATCACTGCTTCAATGGGACCATTAAAAGGAATCTTGGATTTTACAACAGAACCTCTTGTATCAATTGATTTTAATACGAACCCACATTCTTCAATAATCGATGGGCTATCAACAATGGTTATCGGAGACCGTAAAGTAAAAGTACTAGCCTGGTATGATAATGAATGGGGCTATTCTTGTAGAGTGGTAGATTTAGTAAAACTAGTGGGCTCTAAAGTGGTTGAAAAAAAAGAAGTTAATGTAGGGTAAATATAAATAGTAAGAATACCTTCTCGTAATGGGAAGGTATTTTTAATTTGACGAATTTATCGCAATATATATTTTTATGAAAATTTAATTTAAAGAATCTTAGGAGAGTCGTACAAGCCCTAAAAAGCTTTATTAAGCCCTTTATAAGCATAGACATTCGTGGAGTTTTTATTACAGTGAAAAATTAACCGGAAAAGGTATTGCCAAACAGTATCAAACAAAGTATACTGATTTTCGTGAACTTCTTAAAAGCTTCTGCTTTTGTAACTACTTAAAGGGTTAGGACCTCTTAGGACTAACTTTCCCCCGTGGTAGTTATGCTCATGCATTAGGCGAAGAACTCATTGATTATCACCGTTAAAGGGGGAATAGTTGAATATGGAAACTATGGGACGTCATGTAATCTCAGAATTATGGGGTTGCGATTTTGAAAAGTTAAATGACATGCAAGGTATTGAACAAACATTTGTTCAGGCTGCACTTAAATCTGGTGCTGAAGTACGCGAGGTAGCATTTCATAAGTTTGCACCTCAAGGAGTAAGTGGAGTTGTAATTATTTCTGAATCACACTTAACAATTCACAGTTTTCCTGAACATGGCTATGCTAGTATTGATGTTTATACTTGTGGAGATCTAGATCCAAATGTTGCTGCAGACTATATTGCTGAAGCACTTGGAGCACAAACACGTGAGAATATTGAATTACCTCGTGGTATGGGTCCTGTACAAGTAAAACCTGCACAAGTAAAAGTACTTTAAAAAAGAATACTTATCAACTAAAATAGTAAGAGGTGTACATGTTACACCTCTTTTTATATTATAGTAATGTAAGCAAAATAAAGTTGTTAACAGCTAAAATAGATTTAACTCATAAGGAGTGTTAATCAAAAATGGGAGTATCGCAAAAGCTTCAAGATATTTTTTCGAATCATAGTGAAACAAGTGACAAGCACAGGGACGAGCTATTAAAAAGTCATTATTATAAAACAACTAATAAAAAGGCAATTGAGGCTGTTAAAGAGGTACTTGAATCTACAGATGGTTTTAGTATTGGTTCAATTTCTGAAGAACGTGGCGAAATGAGTGTCTATTATAAAAAAGGTGGTAAGAAAGCTTTTATCATAGTAACTATTATCTCAGTGAGACCTTTTGAAACGGCGATTGATTTTGCGGTTACAACCGAAACAGGCTTTTTGCCGATGGATTTTGGCTTTAGTAAAAAACTCATTCTAGAGCTCTATAAAAAAATGGACGCTGCTTTACCATTCCTTGGAGCTAAAAGATAGTCTTTCAAATATATACACTTGTACAACAAAATGGTTTCTTATAAGATTAATAATAGTACATAGTAATCAAATCCTCTTAGGTGGAAGGGAGTTGTTACCATGAAATGCCCTACATGTCAGCATAATGGAACGAGAGTACTGGATTCACGCCCAGTTGACGATGGACGAGCTATTAGAAGACGACGTGAGTGTGAAGAGTGTCAATACCGCTTCACAACCTTTGAAAAAGTGGAAGAAATTCCATTGATTGTTGTTAAAAAGGAAGGGACCAGAGAAGAATTTAGCAGGGAGAAAATGCTTCGTGGGCTAATTAAAGCATGTGAAAAACGCCCGGTTACTTTAAAACAATTAGAGGATATTACTCATGAAGTGGAAAAAAGAGCTGCGTAATCAAGGAGTCTCAGAGGTAAAAAGTGATGATATTGGGGAACATGTGATGAATCATTTAGCAAAAGTAGATGAAGTAGCATATGTTCGATTTGCTTCGGTATATCGTCAGTTTAAAGATATAAATGTATTCATTGATGAATTAAAAGAATTAATCAAAGAGAACGGTAAAGGGCTTAAGGATTCATTTTAGGCTCTTTTTTTAGCTGTTTATTTTACAATACAGTTTACATGGTTTGGCCAAGTAAGAATAAAACAGATGGAAGGCAATGATGAATAAATGGAACATTGGAAGGATTTAGTGCCAGTAGATCGTTATATTGTCCGTTCACCTGATTTGTTACATGACTATGATCGAAAAATAATCTCATTGCTGTATCAGCCGCTAATAGGAATGAAGGCCTTCAGCCTATATATGACCTTGTGGAGTGAATTAGAGCAAAATCGGCTCTGGAGTGAGGAAAGTACACATCATAGTTTAATGGCACTCTTACAAACGAATTTAAGTGAGATCTATCAAGAAAGATTAAAGCTTGAAGGAATTGGACTTTTAAAAACCTATATGAAAACAGAAGAAGATAATCGAAGTTTCGTATATGAACTCCAGGCCCCACTCTCACCCAAACGTTTCTTTACGGATGGTGTGCTTAATATTTATCTTTATAATCGGATTGGAAAAAGCAAGTTCCTGAAATTGAAGAAGTTCTTCTCTGATGATGAACTGGATTTACATCAATATCAGCCTATAACAAAAGCATTTAATGAAGTATTTGCTTCTGTAAAAGCTTCCAAGATGATATCCGCAATTACCGAAGAGACAGCTTCTCACCTTGAAACTGAAAAGGGTCAAGAATATATGGGCAGATCTACTGGTACTGAGGTAATTATAAATGATTCTAGTTTCGATTTTGATTTATTTTTTGCTGGGATATCAGAGGTAATGATTCCGGTAAAGGCAATAACACCTAAAGTAAAAGAGGCAATTAAAAAATTATCTTTTCTTTACGGAATTGACCCTATTGAAATGCAGGGAATCGTAATGAGTTCACTTGACCATGGAGAAACAGTGGATATCGAACTGCTGAGAAAATCAGCACGGGATTGGTATCAGTTTGAAAATGGAAATGATCTTCCTAGCTTAATAGAACGAAAACAACCAATTCAAAATCAAACAATGGCTGATAAACAGCCAAAAACTAAAGAGGAAGAGCTCATTCAAAAACTTGAAAGAATTTCACCAAAAGAATTTTTAATCGATATTTCTGGTGGTGCTCAACCTTCAGTATCTGAATTGAAAATTATTGAGGATGTTATGTTCCGACAAAATCTGTTACCAGGTGTTGTAAATGTTCTCTTGTACTACGCCATGTTAAAATCAGATATGAGGCTAACAAAGGCATATGTAGAAACGATTGCGAGTAACTGGGCACGATTAAATATTAAGACAGTTAAAGAAGCAATGGAAACTGCTAAGAAACATAATTGGACAGCAGATAAGAAAGCTAGTAAAAGTAAAAGACAGCCGATTCGAAAAGAATTGCTTCCTGAATGGTTAAAAACAGAAGAAAATACACAAGGCGAAGAAAAAAGTAAGCAGGAATCCTCCTTTGAAGAGGAAAAACGTCAATTTGAGGAAAGACTTAAGAAATATAAACAAAACGGTTCTAACGACAAATAAACTTTTTTGGGGGGTGCAGTATGAAGCCAGTTCAAGATTCATTGAAAAAGCTAGCGAATAATACCAATTTTCAGCAACGATATGAGTCGTTAAAACATGAAGTTTTAAATCATCCAGATGTTAGAGAATTTCTTGACAGACACAACGATAAAATTTCAAATGATATGATTAATAGAAGCCTTGTAAAGCTTTACGAATATATAAATCAAAGCAAAGAATGTAGTAAATGTGAGAGCTTAGACTCTTGTAAAAACATGCTCCAAGGGTATCATCCTCATATAGTATTACGTGGAAATAATATCGATCTTCAATATGATCAATGTCCACGAAAGGTAATACATGATGAGCAGGTAAAATATAAATCGCTTATTAAAAGCATGTATATTCCAAAAGATATTCTTGAAGCTTCATTTGAAAAGTTAGACTTTGATGAAGGTCGCTCAAAGGCATTACTGCTAACACAAGACTTTGTTGAAAGTTACGAACCTGGAAAACGAATGCAGGGTTTATACTTATATGGCTCATTCGGGATAGGGAAAACCTATATATTAGGTGCAATTGCCAATGAACTTGCTCGAAAAAATATTTCATCAATGCTTGTTTATGTTCCTGAATTCACACGTGAATTAAAGGGGTCTCTGCAAGATCAAACACTTAACAGCAAAATTGAGGCCGTTAAGGATGTGCCTGTCTTGATGCTGGACGATATTGGGGCAGAATCAATGTCAAGTTGGGTTAGAGATGAAATATTAGGTAGTATACTCCAGTATCGGATGCTTGAAAATTTACCTACATTTTTTACATCAAATTTTAACTTTAAAGAACTTGAGCATCATTTATCTTATTCACAACGAGGCGAAGAAGAAAAAGTGAAGGCTGCTCGAATTATGGAACGAATTAAATTTTTAGCAAAACCAGTGGAACTTAAAGGTGAAAATCGTCGTTATTAAAAATATGGCTACTCCGTAATGGAGATAGCCATTTTTCTATTCTAAAGTTGTCCTCCTCCCCATATACATAAAACAGGGTACTGGCGAAATGGGGGGACTAGCTTGATTGAAATGCATTTTCAAGAAAATACAGATGCAAAAAAAATATATAAGAGTTTCCTGGCGAAGACAGGGGCTCTTTCAATAGATTACATAGATGTTTTACAGGAAAACGAAAATGTCGTGTCTATTACGACTACTACTGAAGATGTCCAAAATATAGTGCAGGGCATTGTTATCCCGGTTATTACAGAGTTTATTATACGTTATAAAGAGGACCAGTGGCTTCTCACTATTATTGAAGAATTGTTTTATTTCACAGATATTGAAGAGAAAAAACAAATATTAGAAATTACAAAAATGATACTAGATGGAAATATGCCTGACCTACCATCGATACAAAACGTTACACCGAGGAAACAAGTAATTGCAGAAGCGCTGCTTGATTTTATGAAAGTACCAATTTCATTTTCGTTTGAATCCTTTTTAAAATTCCGATTACGAACGTACAATGATTCATTAATACAATTTGTTGAAACAGCGATAGACGAGTACAAGCTCGAACAAGAATATCAAACATTTATCCAAGGATTACGTGATTTCCAGGAAAAACGTGAACCATTATTTGACCAATTACATATTTTACATGACGAACAATTCTTTTTCTTCAATGAAGAATTTACAGAAATCAAACGTGAAGAACTACTAAAATACATTGACCGAAGATTAATATTACGCCAACCAATGTATATTGATTCTTCTGTCTTAGCACCATTAGTTTCAATCTCTCCTAAATCAATTTATATATACACTGATGACATGGACAGTGGAATGGTCCAGACGATCTTGAATATTTTTTTTGAGAAAGTCACAATCTATCCCAAAAAATACTTTGAAAGCTACAGGCTTCAAACGAAAAAAATATAAAGAAAACTGACTAACTAGGTAACAGGAGAGACCACGTCGAAAGTCGAAAAAGTAGAGAGGTTTTCTGTTATCGAAGATTATTCTTATGCTCTTATACGTATTCCTAAAAATGATAAGTAAGACTACTTCACTCCTAGTTGAAATTTTTACGAACAAAATATACAGAGTGCCCTTGATTTCGAGAACAAATAAGAATATAATATGCTACATATTACTCGAACTTATAATTAAAAAGTTATGACGAGGACATGAGTGTATTTATACGGTTCACAGAGAGGGAAGTCTTGGCTGGAAGCTTCCTAACACGATTGATGCATTTACCACCTCTAAACTTCAGTAGTGAAACTTTGGTCACAGAGCTGTAATTACTGACGGTATTACCGTTATCTAATTCTTGAGCCATGAACCAAATAGTATTGTGTGTAAACACAGTGATTATTTGTTGATTGGGAACTTGGGTGGAACCACGTGTATTCAATACTCGTCCCTTTTTTATAGGGACGGGTATTTTTTATTTACTTTTTTAGCAGTTGAACTTCATTTTACTGAAGCAACAGTGGCTGGAAAAAGTAAGCATATGGCCAAATGACTCAGAATCACTGGGCTGGCCAAGGGATATTTGATTAAAAAAGAAGGAGTTGAATGTCATGTCAGATGTAGTAAAAATTACATTTCCAGACGGAGCAGTAAAGGAGTTTCCAAAAGGCACGACAACTGAAGATATTGCAGGCTCAATTAGCCCCGGTCTTAAGAAAAAGTCAATTGCCGGTAAATTAAATGGGGCATTAATTGACCTTCGAACTGAGATACATGAAGACGGAGAAATTGCGATTGTCACACAAGACAGTGATGAGGCGTTAGAAATCATGCGCCATAGCACTGCACATCTAATGGCACAAGCAATCAAACGTTTATATAAAGATGTAAAGCTTGGTGTTGGCCCAGTTATTGAGAATGGTTTCTATTATGATATTGATATGGAGAAGTCATTAACACCTGAGGATCTCCCTGTAATCGAAAAAGAAATGAAAAAAATAGTAAATGAAAACATAGATATTAACCGTGTGGAAGTGTCTCGTGAAGAAGCATTAAAAAGATACAGCGAGATTGGTGATAATTTAAAACTTGAACTTATTCAGGATATTCCTGAAGGGGATACACTTTCGATTTACGAACAAGGTGACTTCTTTGACCTTTGCCGTGGAGTTCATGTACCTTCAACAGGAAAAATTAAAGAGTTTAAGTTGCTTAGCATTGCCGGTGCATACTGGCGTGGTGATAGCAATAATAAGATGCTTCAACGTATTTACGGAACTGCTTTCTTCAAAAAAGCGGATCTTGATGAACATTTACGCTTACTAGAAGAAGCGAAAGAACGTGACCACCGCAAACTTGGTAAAGAGCTTAATCTTTTCACTAACTCACAAAAAGTTGGTCAAGGTTTACCTTTATGGTTACCAAAAGGTGCAACAATTCGCCGTGTTATTGAGCGTTATATTGTTGATAAAGAAGTTCGACTAGGATATGACCATGTTTATACTCCTGTGTTAGGTAGCGTTGATCTTTATAAGACTTCAGGTCACTGGGATCATTACCAGGAAGATATGTTCCCTAAAATGGAGATGGATAATGAAGAGTTAGTACTTCGTCCAATGAACTGCCCTCACCACATGATGGTGTATAAAAATGGTATCCACAGCTATCGTAAACTTCCAATACGCATTGCTGAATTAGGAACTATGCATCGCTACGAAATGAGTGGAGCATTATCTGGTTTACAACGTGTTCGTGGAATGACTTTAAATGATGCACATATCTTTGTGCGACCTGATCAAATTAAAGAAGAATTTATCCGAGTTGTTAACTTAGTTCTTGAAGTTTACAAGGATTTCAATATCGAAGACTATAGCTTCCGTTTATCGTATCGTGACCCAGCGGACAAAGAGAAGTATTTCGATGATGATGCAATGTGGGAAAAAGCTCAATCAATGCTTAAAGAAGCAATGGATGAACTAGGATTAGATTATTTTGAAGCCGAAGGCGAAGCAGCATTCTATGGTCCTAAACTTGATGTTCAAGTTCGTACGGCACTAGGTAAAGATGAAACATTATCTACTGTACAACTAGATTTCTTATTACCAGAACGTTTTGACCTAACTTATGTGGGTGAAGATGGTAAACAACATCGTCCAGTTGTTATCCACCGTGGTGTTGTATCAACTATGGAACGATTTGTCGCATATTTAATTGAAGAGTACAAAGGTGCATTCCCAACATGGTTAGCTCCAGTTCAAGTACAAGTAATCCCAGTTTCACCAGACGCTCACTTAGACTATGCAAAAAGTGTAAAAGAAAAGCTTCAAGCTGCAGGACTCAGAGTCGAGCTTGATGATCGGGATGAAAAAATTGGCTATAAGATTCGTGAATCACAAATGCAAAAAATTCCTTATATGCTAGTCGTTGGTGATAATGAAATACAAGAAAACGCAGTTAATGTTCGTAAATATGGAGAACAAAAATCGGAAACTGTTTCATTCGATACATTCTTAGCTGAAATTGTTGAAGAAGTTAGAAGATAGGTAGATAGAGGCAAGCGGTGCTTGCCTCTTTTACTGTATGGTCTGTTTTAAGTTGGACAGCAGCTTCTTCAGTTTAAGAAAAGTAACACGACCATTGGCACCCATTTCTCCAATATTTAACTATAAAAAAACATCTTGCTAAAGCATAGTATATTTGCTAGAATAAGTTTTGTTGGTTTTATTACTAGCTTATCTATGTTTGACAAAAACCACCCAGAGTGTTATACTACTGAAGGTAAATTGAATACTTGTTTGAGTAAAGTAGAAGCACCCGCTTCTCACCTGATTGACGCAAATTGCAGTTGGTAGGTTTTACGTTCATTATTTAATCTTATTTTATGAATGAATTGTAAAAGTGTGGGTGTGTTAGCATTCACACTTTTTTGTTTGTCTCAAACCTGTAAAATGCGTAAGAATTATCAAACGAGGCATTCTTTAAAAAACCTTGGAGGTGGCTAATTATTAGCAAAGACATGATGGTTAACGAGGGCATTCGTGCTCGTGAAGTTCGTTTAATTGGTTCAAATGGCGATCAGTTAGGAATCAAATCAAAGACAGAAGCATTAGAAATTGCTGCAAGAGCAAATCTTGATCTTGTAATGGTTGCACCAAATGCGAAACCACCTGTATGTCGTATTATGGACTACGGTAAATTCCGTTTTGAGCAACAGAAAAAAGATAAAGAAGCTCGTAAAAACCAAAAAATTATTAACGTCAAGGAAGTTAGACTTAGTCCAACAATTGACGAACATGATTTTAATACAAAGCTTCGTAACGCAATTAAATTCCTTGAAAAAGGTGACAAAGTTAAAGCGTCTATCCGTTTCAAAGGTCGTGCGATTACACATAAAGAGATCGGTCAACGTGTTCTAGATCGTTTTTCTGCAGCTTGTGCTGAGGTGGCTACTGTCGAATCCCATCCGAAGATGGATGGTAGAAGTATGTTCTTAGTACTAGCACCTAAAATTGAAAAGTAATAAATGAGGAGGAACTCCCTATGCCAAAAATGAAAACACATCGCGGTACTGCTAAGCGTTTTAAGAAAACTGGATCTGGTAAACTTAAACGTTCACACGCATATACTAGCCACTTATTCGGAAATAAATCTCAAAAGCAAAAGCGTAAGCTGCGTAAAGCTACACTAGTAAGCAAAGGCGATTTCAAGCGTATTCGCCACATGTTAGACAACATTAAATAATCGGTTGATTGAATAGATCTTAGGAGGTTAACAATATGCCAAGAGTAAAAGGCGGTACTGTTACACGCAAACGTCGTAAAAAGGTATTAAAATTAGCAAAAGGTTATTACGGTTCTAAACACACTTTATATAAAGTTGCAAACCAACAAGTAATGAAATCATTAATGTATGCTTATCGTGACCGTCGCCAAAAGAAGCGCGACTTCCGTAAGCTTTGGATTACTCGTATCAATGCAGCTGCTCGTATTAACGGTCTTTCTTACAGCCGTTTAATGCACGGATTAAAAGTTGCTGGTATCGAAGTAAACCGCAAAATGCTTGCTGACCTAGCTGTTAGCGATGAAAAAGCATTTGCTGAATTAGCAACAGTAGCAAAAAACAACTTAAAATAATTTAGTAGTTAAAAAGGTTATCCTCATGTAAAATGGGGATAACCTTTTTGTTTTAATCATTAAATTTGGAGGTATCATGGAAGCCATTATCATTCTTTATATACTTATAAACATTTATGGATTTTACATTATGTATGCAGACAAGCAGCGGGCAAAACAACATAAATGGAGAGTTTCAGAAAAACACATTTGGTTGGTTGCTGTAGTAGGTGGTGCTCTTGGGGCAACACTTGGGATGAAGCAATTTCGACATAAAACAAAGCATAAACAGTTTGCGATTCTTTTACCGATTCTTTCTGTATTAACAATTACTCTATACATATATATTTTATCAAACATGTCATAACAACTCGTACGATTGTATATGCATTAAAATAGCACTTCTCAAGTAACACTTTCGTTTTTGAAAGAGTATCTTAGAGAAAGAGGTGAGTTTGTACAATTGGATGAGACAATGACATTGTTATTTGTATTTATTGAGTCGACCGGTATAATGGCACCTCTTATTTTTATCGTCGCTCATTTAATTAGGCCATTCTTTTTTATTCCCGTACCTGTTATTTGTATAGTGGGAGGAATTCTATTCGGCTCTGTGTTTGGAACGATTTATTCAATTATCGGATTAACACTCCTTAGTATTGTCTTTTACTTTCTTTACAGGCAAGTACCTAGTTTATCAAAAAAAATTAACCAACTGAAACTAAAGTGGTTAGGAGACAGAGTTAATTTTACGATTGGTCAAATTGCTATCTTACGACTTATTCCTTTTATTAATTTTCATCTGTTGTCACTTTGTATTATGGATGTTACTAGAAACTTTAGACAGTACGTAAAGGGATCCTTTTATACAAATATCCCTGTTGCCCTTTTATTTACGGTGTTCGGGCAATTCATACGTGAATTTTCTACAACGATTATCCTTGCCATTCTTCTTGCATTAACTCTATTATTTTATCTCTTAAGAGAAAAGCAAGTAATTATTAAGTGGCATGAATTTTTTAATCCAAAGCCTGGTAAGTCTTTTCAGTAAAAATATAAGCGAAGAAAAAAACAGCCGTGGAAGAGCTAACTCTCACGGCTGTTTTCTTTAATAAGTTCTTTAATTGGGCTTTTCCAGTCAATTTTTGCATGTGGGTATATTTCTCTTACTCTTCTTTCAATATACATAAAATCAGTATATCCTAATCCCTTAAGTAGACTTTCATTCTTTGACCACATAAAAATGGATACAACTTCAAAGGTCTTAGTAGTTGTTCCTAAATATTTCTCACCTTCAAAGAGTACTCCTTTATACGTTAGCAAGAAATTTTTATGAACATTCATATGGTCGTCAAGAAAGTAGAACTCCTTTTTTTCATGAGCGAGTTCGAGTTTCCTCTTTGGATTTAGAACATATTTAAAAATACGATATATTATTAATGCAATTAATAGTAAAAGTACAAAACGAATCAGTAGGACAAACATGTAGGGACTCCTCCAAAATCTTAATATGCCTAATATACGTTTTACATCTCAAAAAGGTTTCAACTTTATATATATTTGTTATAATTTTTTTCAGTAGATGTCAAGGAGGACGTAAAAATGACTTATACACTTAAAATTAAGCTGCTTCATGAGGATGCGAAATTACCCTATCAAGCCAATCCAGGTGATGCAGGCTTAGATCTTTTTTCAGCTGAAGAGAAAATAATTAAACCAGGTGAGTCCGCTTTGTTAAAAACAGGACTTACCATTGAACTTCCATCTGGAACAGAAGCACAGGTTAGACCGAGAAGTGGATTAGCACTTCGCCATTCAGTGACGGTGCTTAATAGTCCAGGTACAATTGATGAGGGATATCGAGGCGAAATTGGTGTTATTTTAATTAACCATGGTAAAGAGGATTTCTTTGTGGAAAAACATATGAGAATTGCCCAAATGGTAATAGCTCCTGTTTTTAAGGTGAATATCCTAGAGGTAGATGAGCTTGGAGTATCCGAAAGAGGTATAGGTGGTTTTGGCTCCTCAGGTATGAAATAAATATGTATTGAAAAAGAGTATGAGTGGATGATAAATACTGAGTACGATTGCATGTTCAATCGTGTCTATTTTCTGTATAATAAAGAAGATTACGTTAATTTAAGATGTTAGGGGAGTCAATGCATGACAAAACTTGATGAAACATTAACGATGCTCAAAGATTTAACAGATGCAAAGGGGATACCTGGTAATGAGCGTGAGCCTCGTGAAGTAATGAAGAAATACATAACCCCATATTCAGATGAAGTTTCAACAGATGGACTTGGAAGTTTAGTTGCGAAAAAGGTGGGAAATGCTGATGGACCAAAAATCATGGTCTCTGGGCACCTTGACGAAGTAGGTTTCATGGTTACACAGATCGATGACAAAGGGTTTTTACGTTTCCAAACCGTTGGTGGCTGGTGGTCACAGGTTATGCTTGCACAACGAGTAACAGTTGTAACTAGTAAAGGTGATGTTACCGGAGTAATTGGTTCAAAACCACCACATATCCTAACAGCTGAAGCACGTAAAAAACCAGTAGAAATTAAAGATATGTTTATTGATATCGGTGCTTCTAGCCGAGAGGAAGCTCTTGAATTTGGTGTGAAACCTGGGGACCAAGTGGTACCTTATTTTGAATTTACAGTAATGAACAATGAGAAAATGTTACTAGCAAAAGCATGGGATAACCGAATCGGCTGTGCAATTGCAATTGATGTATTAAAGCAATTAAAAGATGCTGAGCATCCAAATGTAGTATATGGTGTAGGTTCCGTTCAAGAAGAAGTTGGACTACGTGGTGCTAAAACATCTGCAAACATGATTAAGCCTGATATTGCGATTGCAGTTGATGTTGGCATTGCTGGTGATACTCCTGGTATTACTGAAAAAGAAGCACTAAGCAAAATGGGTGAAGGTCCACAAATTATCCTTTATGATGCTTCTATGGTTTCACACAAAGGCTTACGTGACTTTGTTGTCGGTGTTGCGGATGAATTAAATATTCCTTATCAGTTTGATGCTATTTCTGGTGGGGGAACAGATGCTGGAGCTATTCATGTTACATTTGAAGGTGTACCTGCTTTAGCAATTACAATTGCAACAAGATACATTCACTCACATGCAGGAATTCTTCACCGCGATGACTATGAAAATGCAGTGAAATTAATAGCAGAAGTTATTAAGCGTCTTGATAGAGAAACAGTAAACAATATTAAATTTGACTAATAAGAAATGCGCAAGCGCCTTGAAAAAAGGAACTTCGACTAAAAGCCGCCACGTCCTGTGGCGACGTCGGCACTAGCACATCCTGTGCGTCGGAACCCTGACTTGTCCAGCTTCTGCGGCTAGAAACTCGAGAAATTTCAACTCCTCCGTCAGAGGCAAAAGACGCCTCTTTTGTCGGAGTCTCCAATTTTCTCGTTTCTGACCAAGCCGCTTCAGCATTTCAGTGAGGAGGCTCGAAAAAAAGCAAAGCTTTTTTCCTTCGAGGATTAACCTCACGAAGCATTCCTTAGTGTTGCCGCCGCAGGAAGGGTGAAGCGACCTCGAGCTGCTTAAAAGCAAAGCTTTTGCGCAAGATACTCTAAGAAGCTTATTCTGGTAGGAAAACTGGCTAGGCGCTGGATCTAGACACAGAAAAATATTATACTTTCTTATACTAAAAGAAAAAAGCCGATGAATGTTCGTTCATCGGCTTTGCTATTACTTTTTAAGTCCTTGCTCTAACGTAGTAAGCATTTCTTGTTTTTCTTCTTGACTGGCATGTTGCCAAATTACTTCAAATAGTACACCTAATCCAGGAAGCATCTTTTCTTCCCCACTTTGAATTGCATCTACAATTGTATCCTCTAATTCAGCTTGGCTATTCCCGGTTACATTGTGAATAACTGCATTACGTAAATTTAAATTCAACTGAAAACACACCTTTCCTATGTATCTTTTCAGTTACTATATTGCACTGTTTAGCGTTTTATTATGTATCCACCATAGGATATAATGGAAAAAAGAATGTGTATAAAGGAGTTTTCATAACTTGAAACGAATAGAGTCAATTAAGAATCCCCAAATAAAGCAATGGAAAAAGCTACATACAAAAAAAGAACGTGATCTTACAGGCACGTATATTATTGAAGGCTTTCATTTAGTAGAGGAAGCTTTGAAAAATAAAGCCGTAGTACGGGAATTAATAATTAGCGAGGGAATTGATCTTCCGGCAAACTGGAACTTAGATAATCTTTCTATTACAGTAGTTACAGATCAAATTATGAAGGAAATTAGTGATACTGAGACCTCTCAGGGAGTAGCTGCTGTTTGTGAGCAGTATTCAACTATTAATAACATTGTATCATTCTCAAAATTCCTTTTACTAGATGCTGTGCAAGACCCGGGAAATGTGGGAACGATGATTCGTACGGCAGATGCAGTTGGGATTGACGCAGTAATTATAGGTGAAGGAAGCGTAGATGTATACAATTCTAAAGTAATTCGTTCAACGCAAGGTTCCATTTTTCATATACCTATAATAAAAGGGAACTTATCCGAAACGATTGAACAGCTCAAGAAAAATGGAATAAAAATATTCGGAACGTCTTTAAAAAATGCGATTAACTATAAAGAAGCAGAAATAACTGATTCATTTGCCTTAATTGTTGGAAATGAGGGAAAAGGAGTTAATTCTAGTCTTCTAGAAATGACTAATCAAAACCTGTATATACCTATATATGGAAAAAGTGAATCGTTAAATGTAGCAGTGGCAGCAGGGATCTTACTTTATCATTTACGATAGTAAGGGGGGAGTAAAATTAGCGACTTTTTCGGTAGGTCAGTAATTGGGGATCCATTTCAATGGTTATCTTTATCACATGCTGTAATGGTTGGATTATTACTGCTATCTGGGTTTCTGTTGTTTATGTTTAGGAAAAAGATATCAAAAGGAAAGTCGGCAATTCGGTATACATTAGCTTTTTTCTTATTGGGGAGTGAGCTCTCTCTTTATGTGTGGTATGTATACACTGGGGTTTGGAATCCGGTAGATTCACTTCCTTTTCAATTATGCTCCATCTCGCTATTGTTAAGTGTCATCATGCTTTTATCACGAAATACTTTTTTATTTGAAATTACGTATTTTTTAGGTATTGGTGGAGCCTTGCAAGCAATGTTAACACCTGAGTTAGCCTATGATTTTCCACATTACCGATACTTTCATTTCTTTCTGGCTCATATAGCCATCATTCTAGCAAGCTTGTATATGCTTTGGTATGAAAATTGTAGACCGACAATTACATCCGTATGGAAGGCATTTGCAGCTTTGAATGTAATTGCTGTAATTGTCTACTTTGCAAACAAAGTAACTGGTGGTAACTATATGTTTTTAGCTAGGAAACCGAGTAACCCAAGCTTAATTGACCTACTAGGTCCGTATCCTTGGTATATACTATCGTTAGAAATTGTTGCATTGGTTATGTTTTTTATTTTGTACATCCCTTTTTTGAGAAAAAGAAATTAAAATTGGGTTTGATTTGCAAATGTAGAATACGTATAATATAATTTATATCGATTTGATTAAGTTCAAAACAACTACATATGTAAACAACGATGAAAGAGAAGAGTAGCTTTTTAATCACTATTCAGGGAGAAAATGCCGAGACTGAAAGCATTTTTATAGCAGACGAAAGTGAATTCACCTCTCGAGTTGGCACTTGGACCGTTAGAAGTAACGTAAAGGTGTACCGGCAGATGCCGTTATCGTAATGAAGTGAACAATTAGCTATGTTGTAATTGTTAACAAGGGTGGTACCGCGAATATAAACCTCGTCCCTTTTTTGGGATTGAGGTTTTTTATTTTGTCTATTAAAGGAGGAAAAGTTATGCAAGAACGATTAAATGAACTTCAAACTGAGGCTTTAGCTAAAATTGAGGCTGCTACTAACCTAAAAGAACTTAACGACATTCGTGTTGCCTATTTAGGTAAAAAAGGACCAATTACAGAAGTATTACGTGGAATGGGTAAGCTTTCTGCTGAAGAACGTCCAAAAATGGGTGCTCTTGTAAATGTGGTACGTGAGCAAATCACTGAAAAATTAACTGCAAAACAAGCATTGCTTGAAAAAGAAGAAGTCGAAAAAAGATTAGCCTCCGAAACAATCGATGTAACATTACCTGGTAGACCAATAAAAGTGGGGGGCCATCACCCATTAACATCGGTAATTGAAGAGATTGAGGATTTATTCTTAGGAATGGGATATTCAATCGCTGAAGGACCAGAGGTTGAAAAGGATTATTACAACTTTGAGGCGTTAAATTTACCAAAAGGTCACCCTGCACGTGATATGCAAGATTCATTCTATATTACTGAAGAAATCTTACTACGTACCCATACGTCACCAGTACAGGCAAGAACAATGGAAAAGCACAAAGGAAGAGGACCAGTAAAAATCATTTGTCCTGGTAAAGTATATCGTCGTGACAATGATGATGCGACACACTCACATCAATTTATGCAAATTGAAGGATTAGTTGTAGACGAAAACATACGTATGAGTGATCTTAAAGGGACACTTGATACGTTTGCGAAAAAAATGTTTGGTGAAGATCGCGAAATTCGTCTGCGTCCTAGCTTTTTCCCATTCACTGAGCCATCAGTAGAAATGGATATTTCATGCTTTATGTGTGGTGGACATGGCTGTAATGTATGTAAAAAAACAGGTTGGATTGAGATTTTAGGAGCAGGAATGGTACATCCAAATGTTCTTGAAATGGCTGGCTTTGATTCAAAGAAATATACTGGTTTTGCATTTGGAATGGGCCCAGAACGTATTGCAATGCTTAAATACGGTATTGATGACATTCGTCACTTCTATACGAATGATCATAGATTCCTAAAACAATTTAATCGGGCTTAAGGAGGGAGAATACACATGTTTGTTTCATATAAATGGTTACAGGATTATGTAGATTTATCTGGAGTATCTGCTGAAGAGTTAGCAGAGAAGATTACAAGAAGCGGGATTGAAGTAGAAGGTGTTGATGTCTTAGGTGAAGGCATTAGTGGCATCGTGGTTGGGCATGTCCTAGAATGTGAACAACATCCTAATGCGGACAAGCTTAACAAGTGTTTAGTAGACCTTGGTGAAGCTGAACCAGTTCAAATTATTTGTGGAGCACCGAATGTTGCTAAAGGACAAAAGGTAGTAGTTGCAAAAGTTGGAGCTGTTCTCCCAGGAAACTTTAAAATTAAAAAGGCTAAATTACGTGGCGAAGAATCAAATGGAATGATTTGTTCACTCCAAGAACTTGGCATTGAATCTAAGCTAGTTTCAAAGGAATATGCAGAAGGTATTTTTGTATTTCCTCATGATGTTGAGCCAGGTACTGATGCTCTTCAACAATTAAATCTTGATGATGAAGTTCTAGAGCTTGGATTAACACCAAACCGTGCAGATTGCCTTAGTATGCTGGGCGTTGCTTACGAGGTTGCTGCAATTTTAGGAAAAGATGTTAAGCTACCGGATCCAAAGGTATCTACGGATTCTGAAAAGGCATCAGATTATATTTCAGTATCAGTCGAAGCTAGTGAAGACAATCCGCTATATGTAGCTAGAGTTGTGAAGGACGTTAAAATTGGACCATCACCACTATGGTTACAAACACGTTTAATGGCCGCAGGTATTCGTCCACATAATAATGTTGTTGATATTACGAACTACATTTTATTAGAATACGGCCAACCACTGCATGCATTTGACTATGATCGTCTTGGCTCTAAGGAAATTTTGGTTCGACGTGCAAAAGACGGTGAAAAAATTACAACTTTAGATGATGCTGAACGCACATTAACTTCTGACCACCTTGTCATTACAAATGGTACAGAACCAGTAGCTCTAGCGGGTGTAATGGGTGGTGCAAATTCAGAGGTTGTCAATGATACAACAACAGTATTAATTGAGTCAGCTTACTTCACAGGTGCTACAATTCGCAAATCGTCTAAAGACCACGGGCTACGAAGTGAAGCAAGTGCTCGATACGAAAAAGGAATTGACCCGAACCGCACAAGAGACGCTGCTGACCGTGCTGCAGCATTAATGGCTGAACTAGCAGGTGGAACTGTCTTAGAAGGTGTAGTGGTTGTTGATACGTATAAAAATGAGCCAGCAAAAGTATCAATTACGTTAGATAGAATTAATAAAGTATTAGGTACTGAGATTACAAAAGATCAGGTTACATCAATATTTACAAATCTTAAATTTGGGTTTGATGTAGATAATGATACTTTTAATGTGGTCGTGCCTACACGTCGTGGAGATATTACGATTGAAGAAGACTTAATTGAAGAAGTAGCTCGTTTATATGGATACGATGAACTTCCAATGACGTTACCTGTTGGTGAGTCTCACCCAGGTAAGCTAAGTGATTATCAGGCTAAGCGCCGTTTAGTAAGAAGATATCTTGAGGGAGCTGGTCTCTACCAAAGTGTCACTTACTCTTTAACTAGCGCAGAAAAGGTTAAACAATATGCGCTTGAACAAGGTGAACCAATTCAATTAGCGATGCCGATGAGTGAAGAACGCAGTCAACTGCGTCTAAGCATCATCCCGCATTTACTTGAGGTAGTTAGCCATAATCTTGCAAGGCAAATTGATAGTGTTGCAACCTATGAAGTGGGCTCTGTATTCTTATCACAACCAAATAGTGAGTTACCTGCAGAGAAGGAGCATCTAGCTGCTGCAGTAACAGGTTTATGGTTAGCTTCAACTTGGCAAGGTGAGAAAAAGACTGTTGATTTCTATGTGTTGAAAGGCATTTTAGAAGGCCTCTTTGAACAACTTGGTCTTGAAACTCGCACTTCGTTCCTGCAAGCAAGGGTAGAAGGGATGCATCCAGGACGTACAGCGACAATCATCCTAGATAATAAAGAAATCGGCTTTATTGGTCAGGTTCATCCTACTGTCCAAAAGGAACTTGATTTAACAGATACATTTGTATTTGAATTGTCACTAGTAGATGTGTTGAATGCAAGTGTTGAGGAGATTCGATATCAGCCAATTCCAAAATATCCTTCAATGACTCGTGATATTGCTCTAGTAGTTGATAAGACTGTTGCCGCTGGAGATATGAAGCAGGTTATTGTTGAAGCAGGTGGGAAATTACTTCGAGATGTTTCTATCTTTGACCTGTATGAAGGTGAGCGTATGGAACCTGGTAAAAAGTCTGTTGCATACTCAATTCGTTACTTTGATTCAGAGCGTACCCTAACCGAGGAAGAAGTAACAAAAGTTCACGATAAAGTATTACAAGCAGTTGCAGAGAAATTTAATGCAACTCTGCGTTCATAAAGTGTGAGGAGTGAATCTTTGGATTCACTTCTTTTTTTATGTAATTTATGATTACGGGGACTGGTGTTGCCCCAACTGATTTAAGGCGGAATCGTACCCTTGGAAACGGAAAAAAGCAGACCGAGGGTATGCAAGGTCAAGTATCATCTCGATTTTCCCAGCTCAAAAAAAAGGTGACAAAAGATCCCCTTCTGCCACCTACTCTCTTATACTCTTGCTATTCTTTTAGCCTTCTCCGTATTTGCAAAATGGACCTTCGTGTACTGCCCCAAAGCCTGTACACCATGTTTTTTTATTAGCTGTGCGGCTACTTTGTCTACCTGTGCACCTGCACCCTTTTTTAGTTCGAGGCCAGCTTGTTTACTTAATTTATCAAATTCCTTTATAAAGGAATATCTCGCAATAATAGACGCAGCCGCTACTGAAAGATGGACACCTTCAGCTTTTGTACTAAAATACACATTTTCTTGGATAATGTCTTTTTGACCTTTTAAATGGCGGAAATAAACTGCTGGTTCTGCAAATTGATCAATCAAAACGCCATCTGGTACTTGTGGTGCAATTTTTCGTAAAACATGCCCAATTGCTTTGTTATGTAGTAAAGCCTTCATCTTACCCTGTGTCATTCCTTTTGCTTGCATTTCGTTATACTTCTCATTATGGAGAACTAATAAACTGTAAGGTATAACATGGATTATAGATTCAGCAATCTCACAAATTTGTTTATCATTTAAGTCCTTTGAATCTTTAACACCTAATTCTTTCAAAAGTGGATGGTTCTCCTTTGACGCATAAGCTGCAACAACGGTCATTGGACCGAAATAGTCCCCTGTACCTACTTCATCAGAACCAATTAAAGATAAGGATGCTATATTTGGTGGGAGAGTTGATGACTTAGAACTCCCACTGGTTTGTTTTTTTTGAGCAGAATTTGGAGTCTCAGAGTTTCCCCACTTTGCTGCCTCTTTAGCAGCATCTCCCCCTTGAAACAATACCTTACCAGATTTATATCCCGTTATTGCACATGAAGGAAGCTTTGCAACGAATACTCCACCCTGAGGTATTTTTTCTGATAGATAGTCTTTGTAATGTGACTTCATATTTTCGATAGTCTTTGGAGTACATTTCAAGACAGTATTAGACAAACTAACAACCCCTATTTACTATTTTTTGACATGGTTGGATAAAATTCTTCTGTTTCCATCATAACTGTTGTTGAGATTTCTTTCCATATTTATCGTGTTCATGGTATTATTATGTGTAGGATTGTCTAGAATGGAGGCCAAATACTTGTCACAGCCACAAAAAACACGTACAACCGTAGATATCTATGGACAGCAATACTCAATAATAGGGTCTGAGAGCACAAGTCATATTCGCCTTGTGGCCTCAATCGTTGATGATAAAATGAGAGAAATTAGTAGTAAAAATTCATCTCTTGATATTAATAAACTTGCAGTTTTAACTGCTGTAAATGTTGTTCATGAATACTTAAAGCTAAAAGAAGAAAATGAAGAGCTCATTAAGCAATTAGAGCAAGTACAGAATGAAAAGGAATGAGTGAAATGTTCGATTTAATCTTGATAATAATTTTATTATTAGGTTTTATTATAGGTATAAAAAGGGGTTTTATTTTACAAATCGTTCATCTTACTGGTTTTATTGTCGCCTTTATCGTTGCATATCTATATTATGATGAACTAACTCCAAAGTTAATATTATGGATTCCATATCCAACCTTTGGTGAAGCAGAAACTATGAAGTTCTTATTTGAAAGTACAAACTTAGAAACCGCTTATTATCGTGCTATCGCATTTGCTATAATCTTTTTTGCTACAAAATTTACAATGCAAATCGTAGGTTCCATGCTTGATTTCCTAGCAAATCTTCCAATCTTAAAACAAATAAATGGACTAGGTGGCGGTTTACTAGGTTTTATTGAAGTCTATTTAATTGTCTTTATCGTGCTTTATATTGGGGCTCTAGTTCCAGTAGAATTAGTTCAGGCACATATAAATGATTCTTTCATGGCAAAAATGATTGTCCAACATACTCCTATTTTTTCTGGGAAAATTAAGGATATGGTGATATAACAAAAGGAACTTCTCTCATGTAGAGAAGTTATTTTTTTTCTTTCTAATCTAGCTCCAGCACCTAGCCTAGGACTTTTTTCGAGGATGTGCTGACGTCGTTCGTAACAGGACGTGGTGCTACTTAGTCGAGAACCTTTATCAAGGTGCGTTTGCTTTTTATAAAAAGTGTACTTTTTCCTAAAAAATATGTATCATTTTCAGTAGTTAATCGTATGGAAGTATAGGTAGGTGTATATCAAATGAGTATTAATAAAAAAGATGTAATTTCATTGTTAGAAACCATTGCAATTTATATGGAGTTAAAAGGTGATAATCCTTTTAAAATATCAGCTTTTCGAAAAGCTGCAGCAGCCCTTGAAAATGATGACCGAAGCTTAGCAACTATTGATGATTTTACGTCATTGTCTGGTATCGGTAAGGGCACAGCCTCTGTAATTGTAGAATATATTGAAACTGGCGAATCTGGTGTTTTACAGCAATTGAAGCAAGAAGTACCTGAAGGATTGATTCCGTTATTAAACCTTCCTGGTCTTGGTGGCAAAAAAATAGCCAAGCTATATCAAGAACTAGGTATTGAAGATATGGAAATGCTAAGGCAGGCTTGTGAAAATGAAAAAATCCAGGGCTTAGCAGGGTTTGGGAAGAAGTCTGAAGAAAAAATTCTTGCTGCTATTGAGGAATTTGGAAAAAGACCAGATCGGCTACCAATTGCACTAATGCTGGCACTTGCAGAGGAAATTGAGGAAGCTTTAAAAACAATGGAAGGCATCGAAAAATATTCTCGTGCAGGAAGTTTACGAAGAATGAGAGAAACGATAAAGGATTTAGATTTTATTATTGCAACAAATGAACCAGAAGTAGTTCGAGAACAACTTTTACAACTGAAAAATATTTCAGGTGTTATTGCAAGCGGTGATACGAAGGTTTCTGTACAAATTGCGTATTATTATGAAATATCGGTTGATTTCCGTCTAGTAAAGCCTCATGAGTTTGCTACAACTCTCCATCACTTTACAGGGAGTAAAGACCACAATGTTAGAATGCGTCAACTAGCAAAGGAACGCTTTGAAAAAATAAGTGAATACGGCGTTGAAAACAGTGAGACGGGTGAAATCAAGACGTTTGAGACTGAAGAAGAGTTCTATTACTATTTTGATTTAGCTTTTATTCCACCAGAGCTGCGTGAAGACGGAACTGAAGTAGATGAGTTTAAAAAGGAAATAGAATATATTAAGCTTGAAGATGTAAAAGGTGACCTTCACATGCACACATCTTGGAGTGACGGAGCATACACACTTGAAGAAATGGTTGAAGCATGTAGAAAAAAAGGCTACCATTACATAGCAATTACAGATCACTCTCAATATCTGAGAGTAGCAAATGGACTGACGCCAGAACGGTTACTTCAGCAGCATGAAGAAATTAAGAGATTAAACGAAAAATATGATGATTTTACGATTTTTACAGGTGTTGAGATGGATATTCTCCCAGATGGGTCACTTGACTATGATGATGAGATTATCCGAAATGTAGACGTTGTTATAGCGTCAATCCATTCTAGTTTTTCACAGCCTCGTGAAAAGATTATGCACCGATTAAAAACGGCATTGGAAAATTTACATGTTGATATTATTGCACATCCTACAGGTAGAATACTCGGCAAACGCAAAGGGTATGACGTCGATATTGATATGTTGATTGAATTAGCAAAAGAAACTAACACTGCTCTTGAGTTAAATGCTAACTTAAACAGACTTGATCTTTCATCAGAATATATTAGAAAAGCCCAGGATGCTGGAGTGAAATTAGTAATTAATACGGATGCGCATAATATGGATATGTTAGAGGATATGCCATATGGTATTTCTGCAGCAGTAAAGGGCTGGATAAAAAAAGAAAGTGTCATAAATACGTGGGATAAAGATAAACTACTAGCTTATTTAAAACGAAATATGTAAAAGTAAGATGGTTGGTAGTAGAAGGGAGTTACAACATGCAACCACGAGTATTAAAGGTACTAGAGTTTGATAAAGTAAAAGAACAATTAAAAAAGCATGTTTCATCTTCCTTAGGAAGAGAAAAAGTAGATAAAATGATACCTTCAACTAGTGTTGAAGAGGTAGTGTTTTTACAAGAACAAACAGATGAAGCATCAAAAGTATTACGCTTAAAAGGTAATGTACCTCTTGGGGGATTAACTGATATTAGAGCATCCATTAAACGTGCGAGTATTGGTGGAGCTTTAAATACAATGGAATTGCTAGATGTTGCCGGCACAATTTATGCGGGAAAACAAATGAAAAAGTTTATAGAGACTATGATTGAAGATGATATTGCTTTACCTATTTTAGGAGAGTTGGTTGCTTCTATCACGCCTCTACATGAGCTAGAACAAAGCATTAAAAATTGTATTGATGACCACGGTGGTGTTATGGATGGTGCGAGTGATAAACTGCGCTCCATCAGACAGCAACTTAGAACGAGTGAATCACGAATTCGAGAAAAGCTAGAACAAATAATACGTTCTTCTTCTGCACAAAAAACACTGTCAGATGCTCTTATTACTATTCGTAATGATCGTTATGTAATTCCAGTAAAACAGGAATACAGGAGCACATATGGTGGAATTGTACATGATCAATCGTCCTCTGGTGCAACATTGTTTATTGAGCCTCAATCAGTTGTTGAATTAAACAACGTTTTGCAAGAGGCAAGAGTAAGGGAAAAACAAGAAATTGACCGGATTCTACACGAACTTTCAAATGAAGTTGCTGAAGAAGCTGAAGGACTTTACCTTAATGTTGAGTCACTCGCAGAGCTGGATTTTCTATTTACCAAAGCAGGATATAGTCAACGTGTAAAAGGTACAAAACCTAAGGTTAATGGCGACGGATATGTGTTAATTAAGAAAGGTAGACATCCACTCATTAACCCGGAAGAAGTTGTGCCAAATGACATTGAAATTGGTAAGGAATACACTTCTATCGTAATAACTGGTCCTAATACAGGTGGTAAAACAGTAGCTTTAAAAACAATCGGTCTGCTGACAATCATGGCTCAATCAGGACTTCAGATTCCTGCGCAAGATGGATCAGAGATTGCCGTATTTGGATCTGTATATGCTGATATTGGTGATGAACAGTCAATTGAACAAAGTCTAAGTACTTTCTCATCTCATATGGTTAATATTGTCGATATTTTACAAAAGGTGGACTATAATAGCTTAGTTTTATTTGATGAATTAGGGGCAGGAACTGATCCGCAGGAAGGAGCAGCTCTTGCAATATCAATTTTAGATGAGGTATACAGCAGAGGTGCTCGGGTTATTGCCACCACACATTATCCCGAGTTAAAAGCATACGGCTATAACCGTGAAGGTGTTATAAATGCAAGTGTTGAATTTAATGTTGAAACACTAAGCCCAACATATAAGCTTCTTATCGGTGTACCTGGACGAAGCAATGCATTTGAAATTTCTAAGCGCTTAGGTCTTTCAGAACATATTATCAATGTCGCAAGAAATCATATTAGTTCAGAAACAAATACTGTGGAAAACATGATTGCCTCTCTTGAGAAAAGTAAAAAAGAAGCAGATTACGACTTAGAAGAAGCAGAGCAAATACGTAGAGATGCTGAAAAGCTACATAAACAACTGCAGGAGCAAATTATTGAGTTTAATGAGCAGCGTGATAAGCTTTTTGAAAAAGCAGAACAAAAGGCTGCTGACACAATAAAAAGGGCAACTGCTGAAGCAGAAGAAGTAATAAAAGAGCTACGTAAAATGCAGCTTGAGCAACAATCAACTATTAAGGAACACCAATTGATTGATGCAAGAAAACGATTAGAAGAGGCAGCTCCAGTTCTTACAAAAACTAAGAAGAAACCAGTGTTAGAAAAGGCAAAGAGAAAACTGTCTCCTGGTGATGAAGTAAAGGTCATCAGCCTTAACCAAAAAGGGCATTTAGTTGATAAAGTATCAAATAATGAATGGCAGGTTCAAATTGGTATATTGAAAATGAAGGTTAAAGAGTCAGACCTTGAATATGTAGGCAGTCCAAAGCCTGTTGAAACACGACCATTAGCTACAGTCAGAGGTAAGGACTTCCACGTAAGTCTCGAACTTGATTTACGCGGAGAACGATTTGAAAATGCATTATCCAGGGTTGAAAAATACATCGATGATGCACTGTTAGCTGGGTATCCAAGAGTTTCAATAATTCATGGAAAAGGAACAGGGGCACTTCGCCAAGGCGTACAGGAATACCTAAAAAACCACCGTTCTGTTAAATCTGCCAGATTTGGTGAAGCAGGTGAAGGTGGCACTGGTGTTACAGTTGTAGAACTTAAATAAATAGATTGAAAAAGTGATCTCTATAGGGAGAGAATGCAATGAATGAATTTTGGGATAATGAATATGTTTTTACAGCTGCAAATTATAGTGTAGTCATATTATGTATGGTTTTATTTATGGCGATCTTTGAACTCGTTACTAAATATAAAAACTGGGAAGAAATTCAAAACGGAAACCTGTCAGTTGCAATGGCAACAGGAGGAAAACTTTTCGGGATTGCAAATATATTTCGATTTTCCATTCAAAATCATGATTCTTTATTTGTGATGATAGCTTGGGGAATGTTTGGATTTCTTTTATTACTAATCGGTTATTTTATTTTCGAATTTTTAACACCTAAATTTAATATCGATGTGGAAATACAACAGGATAATCGTGCAGTAGGGTTTATTTCACTCGTTATTTCAATAGGGCTTTCCTATGTAATAGGAGCGGGAATTGGAGTAGGTGGTTTTTAGATGGAAAGGCTAGCTAAGATATTAATTGTCGTAAGTGGATTATTTGTACTCGTAGGTGTTATCTATTTAATGTTTTTTGTGTAAATAATTATAGAGTGTAAAGGCTGGTATAGGATTGACTATATCAGCTTTTTTTATTAACCATTATTCAAATAGATGGTGAATGTTCTTATTAGAGAGGCGCTATTACAATGTATGGTGATTTCCGCTCCTGGAACTCGCTTTCCGCGGGCGGACCGTGAGCCTCCCTCACGAAACCTACAGATTTCTTAGTATTTCTTTGTTTTTCTTTA
>NZ_JBFOKR010000024.1:33630-65186 GCF_047246645.1 Ferdinandcohnia jepli | reverse complement strand
AATTGGCAGGCATGAGCCCAGTTCAATACCGGGTCCATACTAGCCAATTAGCTGCTTAATATAAAACTCTAACTTTTGGGGGTCACATCAATTCAGTCACGAATTGCATTGCCTTTTTATATGTTTTTATTGTTGCGGTACTCCAAAAGAGGAAGGCTTAGTTTATTAGGGATACCTTTTTTGTATTATCTTCCAAATCCTCTAAAACGATTTCTATTGTTATAAATAAACAAGGTGACAAGCAATGACAAAAATAAAAGAGGAGCAGTAATATAAAGGGGGATTAATCTCATTAATCCTAGAATATTTAGTCCGAAGGTAAGGGTGATCATAATTATTCCAATGATTAACCCTATTTTTCTCATTCCTATTCCTCCTTACTTTAACGAGTTCTTTTTACCATTTTATGTACAAGCAGGCTTTTTAAGAATAGGATTTTGACAACTTTGTGAAAAGATGTACAAATAGTTGAAAATAGTTATCAATCTTGGTATATTACTATCAAGAAGTAATCACACAAACAACACCCCTTTGTTTGATAGTGAAAATTTCTCCCATCCCCTTTATGAATATATATAGTAAAACCTCGGTGAATGCTAAGCAAGCCGAGAAAAAAAGACTTGGACGGAAAACCAAGTCTTTTTTTTAATCAATATATCGCCAAAATGTACCATATTTTACTGGTATTTGTTCAACCTTTTGTTTAAGGAGGAGCTTTTTCATTTCACGCTCGACTTCTGTTATTGATAAGTTGTATAGAACTGCTATTTCTTTCGAAGCTACGAATTTAAAGAATTCTAGAAACTCTTCTAATGTAGGTGGTGGACTGGGTTCAATTTTCTCACCTAGCATGTCATATATGATATGAACATACATATCGTATGGGTAACAGCCAGTTATTTTGATTCCCTCATCCTCAATGTTTTCATTAAAGAAAACCAACGTAGGAATTTCTTCAACCTCCATTTCAGATGTAATCCCTAGGTCGCATTGAAAAGCCTTTGCAGCACTTGAAGAATTAAGGTCATTCTTAAACTCATTTACATCAAGTCCTACTTCTTCAGCACAACTCACCAGTACCTTTTCATCGGAGATATCTTTCTTATTAAGGAAAAGATTTTCCTGAAGCTTTCGTAAGAATCGAATTCCAGCTTTTTTCCCCTGTATTTCTGCCGCCTTTATTGCGATTGAAACAGTATGAGGTTCAGTGATAGGATTCTCTAGCCAAAAACTTCCATCACAGGACATTCCAGAACGACTAGCGGTTCTTTCCCAAACTTGTGCAAGATCGTTTGGTTTTTGTTTTTTCTTATTGTTAAGAGTTGCTAGGCGACCACTCAATACATGACGGATGGTAAAGTATCTTCCATATTCAATGGTAAGCTTTTTTATTATAGGTTCAAGTGCCCAGCAATCTGGACATAATGGATCAATAAACATATATATCTCTAATGGACGTTTGTTGGTTGAACAGTTTATTTGCTGATTCGTTTTCTTCTGATTGTCATTAATTTTCAAAACCTTACTCCTTTCTGCTCGTCAGGAGTGTTAACCATGTGCTGAGCTGTTAAAACGAGCCGATTGTAAAACTCAGTTCGAATTGGACCGTCAAGCCCGATTTCGTCCATTGCTGCTCGCATGCAAGATAGCCATGCATTTGCTCGAGTTGGAGTTATTTCAAAAGGTAGATGTCTAGCACGTAGCATTGGGTGACCATGCTCATATGAATATAACTGTGGACCACCTAGATATTGGGTTAAAAACTGCTTCTGTTTTCGAGCAGTTTCAGTTAAATCATCCGGAAAAATAGGAGCTAAATCAGGGTGCTGTCCCACTCGACTATAAAAAGCATCAACAAGTTTTGAAAGAGTTTCCTCTCCCCCGATTGCTTCGTAAGGTGGTATTAGTTTTTCAGACATGTTGATAACTCCTTTTAATCTAATTGTATAAATAGTTTATCAGTGGACGAGATATATCTCAAATAAAGCGCACTAAAACGCATATGAAAATTTTGGAATACAAAAAAAGAAGTGAATTCTTCGTGAAATCACTTCTTTTAATTTACCCCATATAAGTTGATAAAACCTTTTTAACATAGTTTTGTGTTTCTTTAAAAGGCGGTATTCCGGCATATTTGTCAACGTTGCCAGGTCCTGCATTGTATGCAGCTAGTGCGAGTGATACATCTCCATTGTACCGATCAAGCATGTTACGTAAATATTTTGTACCTGCTTCAATGTTTTGTGCCGGATCGCTAGGGTTTGTAACACCTAGTCCCCGAGCAGTAGCTGGCATTAGTTGCATAAGTCCGGTAGCTCCTGCATGACTTTTAGCGTCAGGGTTAAAGTTTGATTCGTGTTTAATAACCGATTTTATTAAGTTTGAATCAACATTATACCT
The DNA here is from genome assembly GCF_047246645.1 of Ferdinandcohnia jepli. NCBI lineage: Bacteria > Bacillati > Bacillota > Bacilli > Caryophanales > Bacillaceae > Ferdinandcohnia > Ferdinandcohnia jepli. Next base: position 62,786 of record NZ_JBFOKR010000024.1, on the reverse strand, counting down.
TTGGGCTGCATTCTCAATTAAATCATCAAACCTTGTTGGCGTTTGACTAGCTGTAGTGGATAGATTCGAAAAGGAGACAGGCATATAAGGCATACTAGCGTTTAACGCATTTACCTGTGAACGAATACTATTCGATTTAGCTTGAGTACTTTGAGATGTCTCTGATAATAGCTGTGTCAGTAAATCTTTAAAAATCGGTTCTTCTGTTGTTGAGTTTGTATCGGTTGTAGAAAAGTTACGAAGAGCCTGGAGCTCCATCATTACTTTAAAATCTATTTTCATTTGAGTTCTCTCCCAATAGAATCTGCTTTTTTCGGTTGTAGAATCTACGTATCTTGTTCTCTGTTTTCCGAACAGGAATACTGTGAGTAGATAATAGTTCTAAAAACCGAGCATGTCCTATTTTTTCATCTGTTACTTCATATTCTACCTCGAAGTCTTGATGATTTAAATAGTAACTTGCATCCAATACAAGAAGCCCCTGTTTGTACTTAACTTCTGCTCGTTTTGTTTGAAGAGAACCAAAGAATGTTATTTCTAGTGGATCAATTGATAGATCCCTAATTATATCCGTAATTTGACCCTCTATTAAACTTGCTCCATCTAACATACTTTTTGCTTCTTCATTAGAGAGAGTTTGATGTGTCTCCAAAAGTCCTTTTTCAACTGGCTGTTTTAGAGTTAAGGTGTACCCGGCATTTTTTTCGCGAATTCGCAGGGCGCAACCTATCTCTTTCAAAGCGAAGGAAGGGGTATCAAAATAAAAATTTTCCTGCATGTTAACTTGTTCAGGAGATATAGAAAATGCTGATAAAAGGTTATGATATTCTGCTTCAGTTAGGATATTTTTAAATTCAATTTCTAATTCTTGTACCATAAAATTCATATCTTCCTTTATATATATTTTTTGTTTATTATACCATTATTCATAAGGACCATTGTAAAACTGAAAAATTTACAACACAACATGATTTCTTTATAGAATGGATGTACATATGTTAAAATATAGATTGGATTTACAGAATGTGGTTCTTTTAAAGTGGACTTTGTTTTTACAGGTGACCTTTGCTTGCCTGAAAGGAGATTAAAATGCAGAAAAGAATTGAGATTAATAAGTTCCGTAAGTTAGACAATAGATTAGAGCTGGAAGGTATTAATCCAGCCCTAGATACAGGCACTTTACGCGCGACCGGAGAGATGTTAGTCGACTCTGACTCTTTAGCTTTTATTTATAAGCTGGAAAATGAACAAGAGTTTATATATGTAAGTTTGCCATCTGAAATATGGCCATTTTTAAAGGAAGTAATTGAAACTGAACAGCAAGTAAATCTAATTCTTGATGATACTAATATTGAGTTAACAAATATCATACCTGAGATAAAATATTTATTACATAACATAGAAGGTAATGCAAACTATGGTGATGATATGGTACATAAAGTAGAGGAGATTTTCCTCTAAGTTATTGTGATAAGACGGATGGAGGGGCTATTATGATTAAAGACTGGGATCTCTTTTTAGCTCCATATAAGCAAGCTGTTGATGAGCTTAAAATCAAACTAAAAGGGATGAGAAATCAGTTTGAGATTCAAGGGATACATTCACCAATCGAATTTGTTACCGGAAGGGTAAAACCAATCCCTAGTATTATAGATAAAGCAGATAAGAAAAAGATCCCCCTTACTAAGCTAGAAGAAGAAATGCAAGATATTGCAGGACTTAGAATGATGTGTCAATTTGTTGATGACATTAAGGGTGTAGTTGAACTTCTTCGGAAGAGAAATGATTTTGAGATAATCGAAGAGCGAAATTATATTACTCAAAAAAAGGAAAGTGGTTATCGGTCTTATCATCTCGTTATTCTCTATCCAGTCCAAACGATTAATGGTGAGAAGAAAATACTTGTTGAAATACAAGTCCGTACCCTTGCTATGAACTTTTGGGCAACGATTGAACATTCCCTTAACTATAAATATAGTGGTAGGTTTCCAAAGGAAATTGAAGAAAGACTACAGCGTGCAGCTGAAGCAGCTTTTCGTCTAGATGAAGAGATGTCTCAAATCCGTGGTGAAATACAAGAAGCGCAAGTGATTTTTTCAAGAAAAAATGATGCACAGGACACTGAATAAATTCGTAAAGGATAGGGTGTTAGATCATGAAATTTGCTGTTACTTCTAAGGGCGATTCAACGTCGAACACGTTGATGCAAAAAATAAAAACATATTTAATGGACTTTCAATTAATATATGATGAGGACCAACCAGATATAGTCGTATCTGTTGGAGGAGATGGAACACTTCTTTATGCGTTTCATCGCTATCGTAGCCGTTTAGATAAGACAGCATTTGTTGGAGTGCACACTGGTCATTTAGGATTCTATGCCGATTGGGTACCAGAAGAGATCGAAAAACTGGTTATAGCGATTGCTAAAACTCCATACCAAGTTGTTGAATATCCACTGTTGGAAGTAATTATTCGTTATATTAATGGCGGTAGAGAAGCAAGATATTTAGCCTTGAATGAATGTACAGTTAAAAGTGTTGAAGGTTCTCTAGTTATGGACCTTGAGATCAAAGGTCAACTCTTTGAAACATTCCGTGGAGATGGATTATGTATTTCAACGCCATCAGGAAGTACAGCTTATAATAAGGCCCTTGGTGGAGCAATTTTGCATCCAGCAATCGAAGCCATACAGGTTGCTGAAATGGCATCAATTAATAATAGGGTGTTTCGTACAATTGGCTCTCCATTGATTTTACCAAACCATCATACTTGCTTATTAAAGCCAGTAAATGATGTTGATTTTCATATTACCATTGATCATCTAACGTTATTACATAAAGATGTAAAATCAATTCAGTGTCGAGTAGCATCTGAAAAAATCAGATTTGCAAGATTCCGTCCATTTCCTTTTTGGAAGCGGGTTAGGGACTCCTTTATCGCGGATTGAGAAACACGACAACTTAGAAATGATCAAGAAGGGATAATGTATCGTGACTCCTTTTACACTTGAATGGGAAATCACCAACAATGACGAAGGTAAATTAGTTAGAGAATTTCTTAAAGAAAATGCAATTTCAAAAACAGCATTAACGGATATTAAGTTTGCTGGAGGCGGAATATTTTGTAACAATGAGCCGATAAATGTCCGACATATCCTTAATGAAGGTGACATGTTAAAGGTAGTCTTTCCTCCAGAAGAACCAAGTAAAGATTTGAAGGCAGAGAATATTCATCTCAATATCGTCTACGAAGACCCGTATGTTATTGTGGTGAACAAGCCGTCGAATCAGCAATCAATTCCTTCAAGAGATAAACCTAGTGGTAGCTTAGCAAATGCACTGCTTTATTATTATCAAACTACAGGTTTGGGAACTACTGTTCATCTTGTAAATCGTCTCGATAAGGATACGTCAGGGCTGTTGTTAGTTGCAAACCACAGACATGTTCATCATTTACTATCGCAGCAGCAAAAGGATGGAACTTTAAAAAGATCGTACGAGGCAATAGTCCATGGGTTACTCCAGGAAAAAATAGGTACAATCAATGCTCCAATTGGCAGAAGAGATGACAGTATCATCGAACGCCAAGTTCGGGAAGATGGTCAAAAAGCGATAACACATTATCAAGTTCATCATGCAAACAAGGACTGGACACATGTTTACCTTCAACTAGAAACAGGTAGGACCCATCAAATTCGTGTACATCTTTCTTATTTAGGTCATCCAATAGCTGGTGATGATTTATATGGTGGTGACCGATCTTTTATAAATCGTCAAGCATTGCATTGTCGCATGTTAACCTTCTGGCATCCAATTTTTGAAAAAGAGGTAACGTTTTATGCGGGATTACCGAGTGATATGATGGAGTTATTGCACAAAATTAATCTGTACTTGTAAAATGCCTATCATTTCTGATAGGCATTCCTTTTTAATCTTCATGGTATAGCGTGTCAATCATTTCTCTTGCCGCTCTTCTTTCACAGGATTGCAGTTCTTACTCCAAAGCAAAATCAGAATTAAACTAATCAAATGATCGAAATTTTTCTTCAACGTACGGCATAGAGGAAGGTATTGAAACAGTCTCAATTTCTGGATATCGTAGTGCTGTTAGCTTTCCCCCAAAGACAGCACCCGTGTCAATATTGATTGTATTGTTTATTGTCCGCGGCTCTCGTACAGGTGTATGTCCGTATACAACCCAAGCTGAGCCTTTGTAATACTTTGCCCAATCTCGCCTCTCAGGTGTTCCATCTGGATTGTTTTTACCAGTTATATCTCCGTACAACACGAATGTTTTTACTTTTTTATCACTCCGCCCTATATAGTCTTCTCGTATCCCAGCATGCGCAATTACTAATTTCCCATTATCAAGCACGTGATAGAGGGGAGCTGACTCATAGAGGTTAGTAAATTGATTTCGAAGTTTTTGTTTGTTTTTTGAATCAAGTGCTTCGTATTCAGCGACTGTAGTTTCCAGGCCGTGAGTTGCCTGTACTTTGTTGCCAATTAAAAAACGGTAAAGCTTATTACAATGATTGCCTGGTACGTAATAAGACATTTTTTCCTGTACAACTAGTTTATACACGATGTCTACAACTTTTAACGAATGTGGTCCTCGATCAGTAAGATCACCAACAAACGCTAATTTCCGTCCTTCTTTATGTATAGGTAAGCCTGTGTCCCAAATGTACCCAAGCTGTTCTGTTAACAGTTTAAACTCTTCAAAGCAACCATGGATGTCACCAACTATATCTAGTTTCATTCTTCGAGCACCTTTCTATAAAAAAATGACGTCACTTTCCATATTATAAGAAAGTAGACGCCATTTTAGTATGCATTAACTAATTTATTAATCAAACATAAACTTCTTAGTTCTTGATCGAACATTTAGAACAATTCCAATTGCAATCATATAGGTCGCCAGAGAACTTCCTCCATAGCTTATGAAAGGTAATGGAAGCCCTGTAATCGGTAGAATACCAACTGTCATACCAACGTTTTGGAATACTTGGAATGTGATCATCCCAATTACACCTGCACAAAGGTAACTTCCAAATGGATCGTGACTTTCAAGTGCAATGTGAATCATTCGATAAATTAATAAGAAGAATAAGGAAATAATAATACTTGTACCAACAAAACCAAATTGTTCAGCGATTACCGCAAATATAAAGTCAGTATGACCTTCAGGAATGGTAACCTCGGAACTTTGATATCCTTTACCATTTAATTGACCAGATCCTACTGCTAATAATGAACGGATTAGTTGGTGTCCCTGATTACCAGAATGTTCATATGGTGCCAGCCAACCGTAAAAACGGTCCATTTGATATGGATCTTTTATTACATACTTAAAGAAAAAGTCGGGGAAATAAAAATATAAAAATACCCCTAAGGAAACAACGAATAATCCTGTAAATACTACAGTGAATATAATTCTCCACTTCACACCTGCAACAAGAATAAGGGTTGCCATTATAGACATAAATACCATAGTCATCCCCATATCTGGCTGCTTAACAAGTAGAAAGATGGGCGGAGCCGAGGCTAATAAAATCTTACCGATTAAAAGCAGATCATCCCTTACCATATTAATTGGGTATTTTTCACGATGGTCAGCAATAATTTTACTTAAAACAATAATAAAAATAATTTTCATTAATTCTGAAGGTTGGAAGCTAAATCCAGGTAAGTTGTACCAGCTTGTTGCTCCCTTAATTTTAGTTGCAAAAGGAATGTCTACAATGTATTTCTCTACAAAAAGTCCAAACAATAAAATTAAACCTAAACCATAAAGATACCATGAAAACATTTTAAACCTATCAAAGTCAATAACCATTGTTATAGCAATTGCAACACTGCCGATGACATACCATTGAATTTGTTGAGCCATGAAATTAATACTTTGCAGCTTTTCAGGTAAAAAGGGCTGAGCACTTTGTATCGCAACGGCACTAACAATGGCCATCAGAAATAAGATAAACAATAATGTATAGTCAAGTTTTTGTTGTAATGAATTTTCTTTGTCCATATAAAATAAATCCTTTCTAATATAAAGCAAGTTTTATATCATAGGAAGAAGGGAATAAGTAGTTATTCCGCAGCTGTAATTTTTATTTAATCTAATAGAAAAGTATAACATACTTTACCTGATAATAATGATGTTAAATAAATCCGTTTTACTCAAAAATCTATAGAAATACATCATTAGATTTCAAATGCACATGAAGACTTGGCTTTTTTTGAATGTTTATATTCAAGGAGCTTGTGCTTTTCTGATAATCATTTCTATCTTAGCTTATTTTTGAGTGTTTGCAAATTATAAGAAAAGTGATTTTATTCTTAATGCTTGATAATCCTATAAAGTAAACAGTTTAAAGTATAAAAAAATTCTGTTAGGCTGTTGGGGGGGAGAAAAAGTGATGCAAGAAACAACAGAAAAAGAGCAACAGCAACTTGAAGTTGAACAGCTACTTCAAGCTCTGGAAAACCAAGACATTGACCAATTCCGTACTTTATTTTTAGATATACATCCATACGAACGAGCAAAATTCTACGCGAAATTGCCGAAGGATGCTAGAATGCATGTATATCATTACTTATCACCTGCTGAAATGGCTGAGGTCTTTGAAAATCTAGAGATAGATGAGAATGAATATGAAGAATTGCTATCAGAAATGAATCCTACATTCGTTGCAGATATGCTGGCACAAATGTACGCGGATGATGCGGTAGACGTATTGAATGAGTTAGATAAAGAACAAGTGGCCAGTTATTTAACCATAATGGACGATGATGCTGCAGGAGAAATCAAACAGCTCCTGCATTATGAAGAATATACAGCTGGTAGTATCATGACGACGGAATATGTTGCGATTCATTCAAATCAAACTCTAAGGTCTGCGATGGCAATATTAAAGAAAGAAGCACCTCGTGCAGAAACGATTTATTATGTATACGTTGTTGATGAGGAAAAACATCTAGTGGGAGTAATATCGATTCGTGATTTACTCGTCACAGACGATGATACAATGGTTCATGAAGTCATGAATGACAGGGTGGTAGCAGTTTCAGTAAGTGAGGACCAGGAAGAAGTAGCCCGGAAAATGAGAGATTATAACTTCTTGGCAGTTCCGGTAGTTGATTTTCAAAATCATTTACTAGGAATTATCACCGTCGATGACATTATTGATGTAATGGAAGAAGAAGCGTCGGATGATTACTCAAAGCTTGCGGGTATTACAGACGTTGACTCTGGAGATAAGAATATACTTTCATCTGCTAAAAAACGATTACCGTGGTTAATTATTCTTTCTTTCCTTGGAATGATGACAGCTAGTTTAATCGGGCGATTTGAAGATACATTAGATCAGGTGGCAATCCTTGCGGTGTTCATTCCTTTAATTGCAGGTATGGCTGGAAATACTGGAACTCAAGCATTAGCGGTGGCGGTTAGACGAATTGCAATTGGAGAAGATGAAGAGGAAAACAAGTTAATGCTAATTGCTCGTGAAGCGGGAACAGGAGTAATTACGGGTGCTATCTGTGGAGCAATTATCATGCTAATCGTCTACTTCTGGAAAGGTGACTTTTTCCTTGGACTACTTGTTGGTTTTTCTATATTTATTACGCTTATAGTCGCGACACTGGCAGGAGCATTAGTTCCATTACTCATGCATCGATTTAAAATTGATCCAGCTGTTGCGTCAGGTCCATTCATTACAACAATTAATGACATCATTAGTATTTTAATTTATTTTGGATTGGCAACTTTATTTATGAGTTACTTAGGTCATTAGTTATAAAGTTGCGAACGTGAAGGGGGTAAACGATGGAACATGGTGGTGTATCATTAACATCTTTAGTAATCGTAATGGTGGTGGCTTTTTTAACACCACTCTTACTACATAGGTTCAAGCTCCGCATTATCCCAGTTGTAGTGGCTGAAATAATTATGGGTATTATTATTGGGAAAAGTGGGTTTGACGTTGTTGAACCAGATATGTGGCTCGAAACATTATCAACACTGGGATTTATCTTTTTAATGTTTTTAAGTGGCGTTGAAATTGATTTTACGGCTTTTGCGGGTGGTAAAAAACGCGAAAAATTACCGAGTGGTAAAGCGGCACCTAATACATTTTTAGTGTCAGTTGTTGTATTTACAGGAATATTTATTTTATCCTTGCTATTATCATATATATTTGTATGGACAGGGTTTACAGAGAATCCATTCTTAATGACGCTAATAATTTCGACTATATCCCTGGGGGTAGTTGTTCCAACTCTCAAGGATGAACAAATAATGAAGACCAATATAGGTCAAATTATCTTACTAGTAGCTGTTGTGGCTGATTTAGTTACAATGATATTGCTGGCTGTCTTTGCCTCCATTTATGGTGGCGGAGAAGGAAATATGTGGCTCCTTCTTATCTTATTCGGAGCGGGCGTTTTGCTCTATTTTGTAGGGAAAAGATTTCAAAATCGTTCCTTCTTAGAAACTATGTCAAAGGGTACTGTACAAATTGGAACAAGGGCTATATTTGCTTTAATAATGATATTAGTAGCTTTATCAGAGACAATTGGAGCAGAAAATATTCTTGGAGCATTTTTAGCGGGTGTATTAGTTTCACTATTATCGCCGAACCATGAAATGGTCCAAAAGCTTGATTCGTTTGGTTATGGTTTTTTAATCCCAATCTTTTTTGTAATGATAGGGGTCGAGCTGGATTTATGGGCTCTTTTCCAAGATCCTAAAATTCTGTTACTAATTCCTTTGTTGTTCATTGCTTTAGTAATTTCTAAAGTTGTACCAATTATCTATATTAAACGCTGGTATGATTGGAAGACGACACTTGCTGCAGGTGCATTGTTAACTTCTACTTTATCTCTTGTAATCGCTGCGGCTACAGTTGGAGAGAAAATGGGTGTAATTGATGATAGAATGTCTGGTGCACTTATTTTAGTAGCAGTTATTGCAAGTATCGTTTCACCAATAGGCTTTAAAAAGTTATTTCCAAAGCAAGAGGTCGAGGAACCTGTTATCAAAGTATCATTCATTGGTGCAAATCAGATGACGTTACCTGTAACACGGGATTTAAATTCAAAACTATATGAATCAACCATTTATCACACAAAGCAAGATGATAAAATTGATAAAAATACGTCAGATTCAATTTTTGAAATTGTTGAACTTGAGGACTACTCGCTACAGACACTAAAGGCAGCGAATGTTTTTGAGGTTGATATTTTGGTTATTACAACAGGATCTGATGATAAAAATGCTGAAATTGCTAAGTTTGCCAAACTCTATGGAGTAGATCGTGTAATTGCCAGAATTGAAACAGGAGATCTGGCGGAAGAGCTAAAGGCAATTAATATTGATATATTCTCATTATTAATGTCTACGAATACATTATTACGCGCGTTAATTGAAGCACCAAGTGTTATGACAATCTTAACAAACCAGGAACAAGCACTTTACCAAATTAATATGAACAATAGTAAGTACGATGGAACAATGCTTCGTAATTTCCCGTTCACCGGAGATGTTATTTTTGTTCGTATCTTTAGAGGGAAAGATTCAATTGTTCCACATGGTGATACTGAACTTAAGCTTGGGGATCGTTTGATTGTGACTGGTTCAAGAGAATATGTTGATGAATTAAAGGTAGATATGGAATTCTAAGAAAATCTGACTAAAACCGTGATTATATATCACGGTTTTCTTTTTGGAAAACATATGATATACTCGTCTTATGACTAGGTACTAATAACTTGTATTAATAGGAGGATTTATAGATGACTTTATCCTTAAAAGATCGCACATATGTAGTAATGGGTGTTGCAAATAAACGAAGCATCGCTTGGGGAATTGCTCGTTCTTTACATGATTCTGGTGCTAACCTAATATTCACTTATGCAGGTGAGCGTTTAGAAAAAAATGTTCGTGAACTAGCAGAATCACTTGGAGGTAATTCACTTGTCCTACCATGTGACGTAACAAATGATGATGAGATTGCAAAATGCTTTGCAATGATTAAGGAGCAAGTTGGTGTAATTCATGGAATTGCCCATTGTATCGCATTTGCGAACAAGGAAGAATTAGAAGGCGATTATATGAATACTACTAGAGAAGGGTTCCTACTTGCACACAATATCAGTTCTTATTCCCTTACAGCTGTGGCAAAAGCAAGTAAAGATTTAATGTCTGAGGGCGGGAGTATTGTGACATTGACCTATCTTGGTGGAGAGCGTGTACTTCCTAACTATAATGTAATGGGTGTTGCAAAAGCATCATTAGACGCTAGTGTTAAATACTTGGCAAGTGATTTAGGGAAATACGGAATTCGCGTAAATGCAATATCAGCTGGCCCAATCCGTACCCTTTCTGCAAAAGGAGTAAGTGATTTTAACACCATCTTAAAAACAATTGAAGAAAAAGCACCATTACGTAGAACAACTACTCCTGAAGAAGTAGGAGATACAGCTGCATTCTTATTCAGTGATTTATCTCGTGGTATTACAGGGGTAAACCTATACGTAGATTCTGGTTATCATGTAATGGGTTAATAATAAATGCAACTCGCAATGAATGTATAATTCATTGCGAGTTTTTTGTCACCACATTGGTAGTGTTAAGTACATAATAATTCTCATTCAGGTGAAAATAAGCTTGTACATTTTAATAATGCTGAAAAAAGTATGAAACCTAAAAATCTAAACTAAAAGAGAATTAGCCCACTTTTAAGTGGGTTAATTTTTAGCTTATAGGAGGATAAGAATCCTGCCTAATATCTGAAAAATGAGCTTCAAAAAATACTATGTACCTAATGATTAGCCCTCATCGTAAAAGAAATGCGCCAGGGACTCTCAGTAATTAATTACAGTAAGTAAAATTATAAAGATTTTGTGATAGTACTCTGTCTTCTCAATTTGAATACTTCGTGCATTTTAAGGATAGGTTAATCTTGACCCACTACAACTAGAATTCCGAAGGAGATAGTAAAATGGAGAAAAAGGAAAAATGGGGAGTGCTTTCACTTGCGTCAATCCCATTGGTTATGACCTTAGGAAATTCTATGCTTATACCTGTTTTACCAGTAATGGAGAAAGAAATGGATATCACTCCATTTCAATCGAGCCTAATCATTACTATTTATTCAATTGTTGCAATTGTATTAATTCCAGTTGCAGGTTTTTTATCAGACAGAATTGGTAGGAAAAAGGTTATTATACCTAGTCTTATTATTGCAGGGATTGGTGGACTTATTGCTGGTGCAGCTTCTTGGCTACTAGAAAGCCCCTATTGGATAATACTTGTCGGAAGACTATTACAAGGGGTAGGTGCCTCAGGAGCATCACCAATTGTTCTTCCTTTAGTTGGAGATATGTGTAAAAGTGAGAAAGATGTTAATACTGGACTCGGCCTAATTGAAACGTCAAATACGTTTGGGAAGGTATTAAGTCCGATCCTTGGAGCAGTTCTAGCATCAATAATTTGGTTCATTCCATTTTTTGCATTTCCTGTCTTTTGTTTAATCTCAATATTAATGATTCAGTTTATGATTGTTACCCCTAAGGATAATGAAGTAGATACTTCGAGTTTTGCTTTCTTCTTGAAAAAAATTAAGCGTATTCTAAAAGATGAGGGACGTTGGCTCTATTCGATTTTTATTGTTGGAGCTATTTGTATGTATATTCTATTTGGAATGCTCTTCTTTTTATCTTCCATTTTGGAAGACAAGTATGGAATAGATGGCATATTAAAAGGCTTGGTTTTAGCTATCCCATTAGGTGCGCTTTGTTTAGCCTCCTTTATTACAGGTAAAAAACTAGGGGACGACAAAAATGCGATAAAGTGGATAATTTTTATCGGCATATTTGGTACAACATTAGCTATTTTTGGAATCTGTTATACGGAGAATCTCTACATTTTCTTAGCCGCTCTAGTAGTTAGTGGAATAGGTATTGGTGTTGCTCTTCCAAGTTTGGACGCATTGATAACAAATGGAATTGGAAAAGAGGAACGGGGAACTATTACCTCTATATACAGCAGTGCGAGATTTGTTGGCGTTGCCGTAGGTCCGCCAGTGTTTGCGGTATTAATGAAAATTTCACACGATATCTTATTTTTTAAAGTCACAGCTATCTCCGCAATTGCTGCCATTTTGGTTTTGTTTTTTATTAAGCCACCTAAACGGGTTCGAACCGATTCCTTGTTCCAAAAGATGAAGAAGGAGAAGTAAAGGAGAAAAACTATGGCTAAAAAGAAGTCTGAAAAAAAATTAAAATGGTGGCAGTTATCTTTATTTGGAGTAGGTTGTACAATTGGTACAGGATTTTTCCTAGGGTCCAGCATTGCTATTCGAACAACTGGACCCTCCATACTTATTGCTTTTGTATTAGCTGCAATCGGAACCTATTTTGTATTTGATGCTCTCGCAAAAATGACAGCTAAAAAACCGGAAAAAGGTGCTTTTAGAACGTATGCTAAGCAAGCAATGGGGAGATGGGCTGGGTTTAGTATTGGATGGATTTACTGGAGCTCTGAAATGTTAATTATGGGTAGTCAATTGACTGCTTTATCCATATTCACAAAGTTTTGGTTTCCGGATATCCCCTTATATATTTTTGCGGCAGTTTATGCTGTCTTGGGGTTGGGAGTCCTATTAATTGGTTCAAATGGACTGAGTCGTTTAGAAAACATTTTCGCTTTAATAAAAATTTCAGCTATCTTAATGTTTATCATTATTGCATTACTAGCCGTATTTGGAACAATTGATGGAACTCGTGATCCACAAATGCCTGCAGATTATTTTCCAAAAGGTATCATCGGCTTATGGTCAGCTTTTATTTTTGCATTTTATGCATTTGGCGGTATTGAAGTCATGGGGTTAATGGCTACAGAACTTAAAAATAAGAATGATGCTCCAAAGTCAGGGAAAATAATGATTCTTTTGTTAACCATAATTTATTTACTCTCAATAGGGCTTGCAGTAATGTTAGTTTCCTGGAAGGTATTTACTGGAGAAGAGAGCACTTTTGTTGTTGCCTTAAAAAACTACAACATTCCTTTGGTAGCCGATATTTTCAACGGAGCACTAATAATTGGCGGTTTTTCAACGATGGTTGCAGCATTGTTTGGGGTAACAAGTATTTTAGTTTCCCTAGCTGAAGATGGTGACGCACCGCGTTTCTTCGCTAAAAAAGGAAAACTGAAGGTTCCACTTCCTGCATTTATTTTAACAGCATCTGGGTTAGTCACATCCATCATATTATCATTATTGATGCCTGACAGTATATACGAATATATAACTACTGGAGCAGGATTGATGTTACTTTACAACTGGTTGTTTATCCTGCTTTCAGCTAATCGCTTGTTAAAGCCTGGTATGATGGACCGAATGAAATATTATATGGGAATGCTATTAATTTTACTTGCAGTTAGTGGAACATTATTTAATAAAGAAATTAGACCAGGCTTTTTCATTAGCTTAGGCTTTGTAACCATTATAGCAATCTTTGTATTAATTAAACGCTCTTCCTGGAAAAAGGAAGGCTCTGCTGGTGCTGGCACTTTGTTTCAAAAGCTTGAAAAACAAAAGTAACTAGTGACTAAGTAGTAACGTAATTCCTTGATATCCAAAGTAAATACCGAAACCAACAAGTGACAGGCCTGACACAATGGAAATAAACGCTAATAATCGAGAGGTTAAAATTCTACGGAAACCACTTGCGATTGTAGCCATTGCGACATCCCATAACAGCAATCCACTAAAAATCGCTGCACTATATAGAATTAGCTCGCTACTCGTAGATGTAGCTGCTGTCTTAGCTAAAACAGAACCGTAGATCCCAAGCCAAAATAAGATGGTTAATGGATTTGTAATAGACATTAAAAAGCCTGACCAAAAGGCTTTAAAGGCAGGTTCACGGTTCTTGTTTCTTTGGAGATGAATTGTACCAGCGTTCATGATACTTTCTATACCTGTATACAATAATACGAAGCATCCAAAAAGCCATAAGAATGTTTGAATAAATGGTGTATTAATGAAAGTTACGAGTCCCAGATAAACAATTAGCATATAAATACCATCGGCTAGGACTGCACCGACACCCACTAGCCAAGCATGAAGAAAGCCAAATTTAATCCCCCTGTCTAATTGAGCAGCATTCACTGGACCAATAGGTGCTGCTAAACTTAGGCCAAGTAGTACATAACTTAATAAGACACCCATATTTACACCCCTTGAAAAGACTTGTCTCAAAATTCTATTCAAGAGGTAGGACTTGTACGACACTTTTTTACCGAGGAGTAGTCAAATATGCAAAGTGAACATCAAATTCAACAATTTATCGACTCAGTTTATGAAGCAGAGAGGGCTGTCATAGAATCCCAAGCGAATGAAGACCCAGCAAGATTTCAACATGCACAAAACATGATTTATCAAGCGAAGCAACAGCTTTTAGAAGTTGAGGAGTTAATAACTGGACACCAAAAAGCACACCATGCGATGGAATATCTGCGTCATCTTGAAGAAACACAACATTCAATAGAAGCAACAGATGAGTTTTAGAAGATACTTATGAACATGTTATATACGTTTTATACCATCTCCAAACACTTAAAAACCACGAAGACATAAGTGTCTGCGTGGTTTTGTTGTTTTAAAGAACTTCTTATAAATGGGCAAGCAACAATGTCACGATTTGGGGCAAATACATATACTATCTATAGGAAAGTGACTAGAGTATATCAACTTGAACTAATAAAGCAAGTAGGATTTGAAGTAATAATTGGATGTTAACTGCAATTTGTGTGTCAGTTGTTGTTACATTGACATTTCTAGAGTTTTCAACAACAGTCTTCTGGCGGGAGATCTGTCTGTTTCTAGAAGCTTGTAGAAGCTCTTGAGTCACTTTCTGAGCTTGAGAGCTGTCAGCGATAGAAATACTTACTACTAAGGCAATGGCAGCTTGTAATGCAGCTTGAAGATTTAAAGCAGCCTTTGTATCAGTTGTAGTAACAGTTACATCACAAGAGTCCTTAATGAAGATTAACTCCTCATTTAATTGTAAATTGTCAGCAACCTGTGTAGCTTCTTGAACGACATCGTCGCTATCGTTAAAGCATTGGTGTTCAGAGCTTGGATCTAAAGCAGACCATCTATTTTGGTCTGCAGTATTGAAACGGTAAGTTTCTTGATTCATTCCAGTTTCCTCCTTAAAATTTTTTGTTATCAATTAGTAATAACTGATTCCTATTTTTTCTTGCTTCGTAACACTCGATTTGAAGATTTGTTTGAAACCCTCGAAGTATTGACTGAAGGTCTATTTGTACTTTCAACCATACCTGTCTCTGGATTTGCATCGTTCTCAGTTACATTTGTTTGCGTGTTATTTAAAAATTGTTGAGTTTGTTGTTGTAGTCTTCGAATGGTGTTTCGAAGTTCTTGCTTTTGGCTATTTGTTAGATTACGAGTATTAGCTTGAACGCCATTTTTATTTAAAATATTCCGTACAAGCATATTCATAAGTTTTTGCTGTGAATCTTGTAAGTTTTGTGGATCTAACCCCATGCTCACCCCTCCTTTATTTTCTAGCACATTGCTACTATATGTACTTGTCACTAAATGTGTATAAGTCATCAGTGGAGATTTTCACATTTTTTTAAGAAAAATATAACAAATGCTAGACTTCTCCCTATGTTTTTTTACCTCATAATAATCACTAGACTTTTCCCTATTAATAGGAAATAACCGGATATGCACTTTTATCATTTATTGCCCTTTCTAGGGTGGACAACTTCCTCTAAGACAACTTCTGAATAAATTGGATAATAACAGAAGGGGGGAGATAGTAAATGATAAAAAAAGCTATTATACCTGCAGCAGGATTTGGAACACGTGGATTACCATTTACGAAGGTAGTTCCAAAAGAAATGCTCCCTATCGGAGGACGTCCTGCAATTGACTATATTATCGAAGAAGCTGTAAATGCTGGGATAGAAGAGATATTGATGATTGTTTCCCGTACTAAAAATCTAATTGTGGATTACTATGATAGGTCCCTGGAATTGGAGGCTTTTCTTAAGGAGCAAAACAAAGAACATCTCCTAGAAAAGGTACGGCTTCCTGATGTGAAAATTTATTATACAAGACAGTTTTATCCTAAGGGTTTAGGGCATGCCATTTCTTTAGGAAAGGATTTCGTTGGAGACGACCCTTTTGCCATTTTACTACCCGATGAAGTCTATTTGTCTTCAAGCATCTCACCATTAAATGAGCTAATAGACTCCTATAAGGTCCACGGAAAGAGCGTACTAGCGCTTCAAGAAGTGGAGAAGCAACATTTAAAAAGCTATGGAGTTATTAAAGTAGAAAAAAAGGAAAAAGATCGATTATATAAAATTTCGGACATTGTTGAGAAGCCTGAAAATAATCCTCCTTCCAACCTTGCTGTAACAGGTAGGTATATCTTAAAGCCTAATATTTTTCCTTGGTTAGAATCTATTAAACCTGGAGTAGGCTCCGAAATTCAGTTAACAGATGCCATTAAACATGTAATTCAAGAAGATCAGGCGTATGGTCTTGAAGTTGCTAGTGAGCGCTTTGACATTGCAAAAGAAGCTGATTACGTCAGACTCATTCAGAAAGTATATACACTACAACAAGAAGAGAAGGATGAGTAAGGTGAATGTATTAGTAATAGGAACAGGATATGTAGGTACCACAACGGGATTAGTTTTATGTGAAAAAGGCCATAGAGTTACTGGCCTAGATATTGATCAGAAAAAGGTAGAGGCATTAACAAGTGGAGAATTACATTTTTACGAACAAGGGCTTCCGGAACTATTAAAGAAACATCTTAGCGAGAAAAATATCTCGTTTACTACTGATCCCAAAACGGCAGTTGAAGAAAATGATATGATATTTATCTGTGTAGGAACCCCTAAGCACGAGGATGGAAGTGCTGATTTACGTGCAGTTCATGAAGTTGCTAAATTGATTGGCACCTATATGAATAGCTATAAGGTTGTTATTAACAAGAGTACTGTTCCAGTTGGAACCGCTGATATTGTTAGGGATATTATTAAGGAACAAAACAGGAATATTCCATTTGATGTAGTATCAAATCCAGAATTTCTAAGGGAAGGTACGGCTCTTTTTGATGCACTCCATCCTGATCGAATCGTACTAGGAAGCACAAGTAAAAAAGCGACAGAAATGATGAAGAATCTATATCAAGATGAAAGCGCTCCGATACTAGAAACTACAACAAAGGCTGCAGAACTAATTAAATATGCCTCGAATTCTTTCCTAGCCTTAAAAATATCCTTTATAAATGAACTTGCAAGACTGTGTGATACGTTAGAAGTCGATATTGATGAAATTTCTAAAGGAATTGGATTAGATCATCGAATCGGTCCACACTTTTTAAAAGCAGGAATTGGCTATGGTGGATCTTGCTTTCCGAAAGATGTTAGTGCATTAATTACAACTGCCAAAGAGTATGGAATGAAACTTAGTATATTAGAAGAAGTCGAGTCAATTAATCAATCTCAACCACTGTATTTCATTAAGAAACTTGAGCAAGCTTTGGGAGAATTACAGAATAAAAGAATTGCAGTACTTGGTTTGGCTTTTAAACCTGGGACGGATGATACACGTGAATCCCCAAGCTTTATCATTATAGATGAGTTACTTAAGAAGAGCTGTAAAGTGGGGGTACATGATCCAATTGTTAAACTATCAAAACCTGGAGTTAAACAATTTTCTAGTGTACAAGAAACAGTAGCGGGTGTTGACGCGATATTACTTTGTACAGACTGGGAAGAGTATAAGGTGTTAGATTGGTCAAAACTCAAGAATGCAGTTAACCATCCTTATTTCTTTGACGGTAGAAATTTATTTTTGAAACACGAAATGGAAAAGCTGGGATTTATTTATGAAGGTGTAGGAAAAAAGTGAGTTTGTTTAAAAGGTCATCATTTATTGTAAATGATGACCATATTTTATTATTGTACGGGTTTATTCAACCGCTCGAATGGAGGCAAAAGTATGAGTTTATTTGATTTTTTAATCTTATCCCTGGCGAGCTTTCGTCTAACTAGACTACTAGTCTACGATAAAATTACCGAGTTTATAAGAAGACCTTTTCACGACATAATTGAAGAAGAATTACCAGATGGAACGATTGAAGAGTATATTCAGATAAAGGGAACAGGAATTAGAAAATGGATTGGAGAGTTATTAAGCTGTCACTGGTGTACGGGTGTTTGGTCAGCAGGATTTCTTTATGTTGTCTATGAGTATTATTTTAATTTATCTGAACCTCTTCTGTTTATTTTTGCAGTTGCTGGGCTTGCAGCAATTGTAGAGTCTATTATTTCAAAACTATTACATTAACCTACTAGGACATTTACACATTTTCCTCTTTCTACACTCCTGTCCATACAAACTATAGTCATTTTCCATATAGTAGGAAATAGGAACAGTAAAGAGGTGAAAAACATGGGGAAAAATGGACCAGCGAAAAATAACAATACGCCATCACAGACAGAGAATCAAGAAGTAGTAGTAAATAGCAATGATAGTAACCTATTAAGTGTAAATGCACCAGGGGGAGTTTCCATTCAAGTCCTAGGGATGGATATTCAGGTTAAGGATTTACAGATAACAATTGGCCCTGATGCAAATATAGGTGAAATCCACAGTATTATTGACCAGCTTAAGAGAAAGGCGTAACTCCTATGGATCATATAATTGATAAACGGAAGTATCTTATGTGATGCTTCCGTTTTTTTTATGCTATTTATTGATCCTCCTATTAACTAAAAGGCTATAAATAATCGCCTGTTTTATAAAATGAATAATTAATCGTGGGACAAACACACTTACAAGTTTGCAAAAAAAGTATAAGGTATAGTACTGAGTTTGGAGGTGAGAACATGGGAAAAAAGGAGAAGGATAAATCAAAGAAATACCAAGAATATAGAGCGATAGTAAGAGAAGAACTGGAAAGTGCACTACGTAATCTTTCTATAAATGTTCAATTTGATTTTGTCACTCAAGCAGAACTAGAGGCAAAAGCCAAAGCAGAAGCCGACGCTGCAGCTGTAGAAGCTGCTAAAGAGGGTGAAGCTATTCAGCCAGTAATAGAAGCAACTGCTACAGCCACAGAAACAATCAAAGAAGATATTCCAGAGACAACTCCAGAAAAAAAACAGTAATGTGAACAATTTAGAAATGATACAAGATTGTAGAAAGGGCTGCTTACAAGATAATGCAGTCCTTTCAAAATTTTTTTAAGTTTCCTAATCAATTTGTCCTATACAACAAATTATGTCTGGAATAGTATACATTGATAGCTTTATTTTGGCCTAGTTTAAAAGCCCTTTAAGTATGAAAAAAGATAAAAACTGTGAGGTGAAATTGAAATGAATCATAAAGTGAATGTGGATTGTAAGGAAATAGAAGAGTATGTCAAAAATATACATGTCCAATCACATGAAGATACAGATGTTTCAGTGCAGAATAATACATCACTTACGATGATAGGTAAAGGAGTACACGGAGCTGTATTTCAGATTAATGAAAATGTTTGTGTAAAAGTATATGGAGAAGAAGATGTATGTGCCAGAGAGCATTATGCATTATCATTAGGTCAACAAACGAGCCTTTTTCCTAAGGTTTTTTGTCATGGACCAAAGTTTATCGCAATGGAAATGGTTTATGGAATTGACTTAAGGGAATATTTACAATCACAACCAATAACGAAAGCTTTATCTGAAAAGTTAATTAACCTCCTCATTACGTATAAACAAATCGGCTTAGAAAGAATCGATCACCATAAACGACATATCTTTGTGCAAGAGGATGGGAATTTAAAGGTTCTAGATGTCGGTACTACTGTATGGAGAAACCGTGTATATCCATATCCTAGAAAACTATTAAACAGCTTAGGAGACCAATATAGAGAGGTCTTCTTAGGACATGTAAAAGAAATGGCACCAGAGCTATTTGAAGAGTGGCAGAAATATATGGAGATGGAAAAATTCGCTACAGCATTACATGAAAAATATTTCGAAAACGGAAAAGTAGATGCAAAAAAGCTTAAGAAAGAAGCGAAAATATTAGCAACTGGCCAAACTGAATGGGATTCCAAAATTGAAGATTTAGTTAGAAAGGTTCACAAAGAGCAGTGGGTAAAAGGATTAATCGCTCAAGGATTGGACGTAGAATACGTAAAAGCAAATGCAAAGGAACTAGAGAGACAGTATATTTATAACTTTGAAGGAAAGAAGAAAAAAGGAAAACGAAGTTCAATTTGGGATGAAGCAACAGACAGTAAGAAGCCAAGAATCTATTCATCATCGAAAAAGAAACGCAAGAAAAAGAAGTAGTCGGGAGAGACAGAATTTTAATTTACTAGTTAAAATTCTGTTTTTCTTAGAAAAATGAATGAAAGGAGGCTAATCTTGAGAGTTTTAGTCATTTGGCGCTTATTAACGGTTGGTGGGGTTAATGCAGGCTGGAGAAATCGTGCCGTTTATTTTAAAAAGTACGGGATCGATACAGACTTCATGTATGTAAAAGACCTTGGTGGTATGCACATCATGGAAGATGTTGCAACCGTCTATCTCACTGATGATAAAAAAGAAATTGTGAATATTATTCAAAAGAATAACTATGATGTAGTCATTATTTGTGATACACAAAAGGGCTACAAATGGATAAGGAAAGCAGGGTATACGGGGCCACTTCTGATTGAGGCACGAACTCCAGAGATTATTAAACTAACAAGGCACCTGCCAGACTTTGATGAAGTAACGCCGGACCGAATTATTGTGCCTTCTCATCATCAAAAACGTTTAGCATCGATATTAATTGACTCTAACGCACCATACGAAGTGATCTATAACGGCATCGATACGACGTTTTTTAAGCCACTTACACCTAATGAAATACATGCCAATACAAAACCAATTGTCCCAGAGGGGAAGAAGGTAGTTGCCTATATTGGCAGACTGGATGGCCGGAAAAACTGGAAGTTATTAATGGAAATTGCCCACTTAATTAAAAGTGAAAGAAATGATATTGAAATATGGATTATTGGTGGCGAAAAAAGTGTCCAAAGAGATGAGTTTGAGGTTTATCGAAGTGAGCATTCGCTTACGGATATTGTAAAATGGTATCCTGTAATCCCATATCAGGAAATGCCCCACATGTATGCGAAAATCAAACAAACGGGTGGTTGTACAATTGCTACAACAAAAGGAGAGTCTTTTGGTAATACTTTCATTGAGTCTATGGCTTGTGGAGTGCCCGTAGTAGCCCCTTATATCTCATCGATTCCTGAAATCGTGGTTGATGGAAAAACTGGCTTGCTTTATCGTGAGGAAAGTGCAAGAGAAGCAGCGCAAAAGATCTATCAAATCATTGATGCACCCAACTATTATGAAACTTTATCCCAAAATGCACGAAAGCTTGTGGAAACTACCTTTTCCATTTCTACCTGTGCAGAGCGTTATGTTGAATTACTTCAAGAATTAACAGGAGGTGGTCAACATACAACCGATTAAATATCATCAACTTTTTGAAGGCAAGTCCAATAATGCACATCTGTTTTCCTTCGATAATGGCAAACAGTATATTGTAAAGTTTTTAAAGGAAGGTCAAGAGAAGGTCCTTTTTAATGAATGGGTTGGATATGCCATTGCTCGTTTTTTGCAATTACCTGTTCCACCAAGTAGATTTGTAGAAATTCCGCAGTCTTATTTTGAAGGATTAACTGATGGTGAATTAATTAAATATACGAAGACACAATTTGCAACTGAATATATACCCGGGTGTAAAAACGCACATGAATTAACGACTCCAAATGTAGTTAATCGGGAACAGCTTGCGGGGATTATCATTTTCGATTACTGGTTATATAACCAAGACAGAACTAGGAAAAATGTTCTCTTTAAAGAAATGGATGATAATAAACACCAGTTATATATCATTGATCACGCAGATATTTTTGGCTCTTTTGCATGGGATAACAGCAACCTATCTACGTACTGCAGAAAATTAATGAAAAGTGCCACTCATGAAATAATTGCTGAATTTATAGAGGATGAAAAAGCCTTCTATGATCAACTTGCAATTATACAATCGATCCCAATTCATTTATTAAATGAGATTGTAGAGTTTATTCCTGAAGATTGGGGTATAACTGAGGACGATAAAAAACAAGTAGTCGATTATTTAGTTTGTCGTAGAGATATCGTATTACCAAAATTAATACGAGACTTTATAAAAGTAAGATATCGGCCACTTCATATAGAAAAATAATGGGCAGCTACTCAGCTGCCTTTTTAAACAGGAGTCATTACCCACAATTATGATTAATTGGAGGTATCGGAGTGGACTCGTATCAAAAGGTAACAATTGCAGGTTCTGATCATGAGTTGTATGTTAAGAGGGATACTCATAAAGGAAGGCATCTAATGAAATATAACGGAATTACAAATCCTAAACTTACAAATCTATGGAGAGATGCTATTTCACAGTTTCAACCTGATATCGTTATAGATGTAGGAGCTCAGTTTGGAGAAGTCCTTTTTTCGACTACCTACGAAAAAGAGACAAAGATTATTGCGTTCGAGATGAATCCTGAATATATCCCATATCTTATCAAATCAAAGCAAAATCACCCCAATTTTAGTCAAATTGAGATTATACCTACGACGAGTGCCACATTGGTATCCAATCAAGTTGTATATGAGGCACTTCCCCAGTTAGTTCCCCTTGAAGATAAGAACTATGGGAGGCTGTTATTTAACATGAGACTTGATGGGTTTGAATCTTTTTTCTTAAAAAGATTAAAAGGAGTAGTGGATTCATGTGAGCAGGTGGTTGGTTATATAGAGTTTAATAGTATCCAGCTCAAGGAGAATGGTGTAAATATAGAGGAGTACATTCATTATTTGGAAGAGCATTTTACAATATTTATACATGCTTCTACTAATAAATTAATAAAACTAGATTCATTGAATATCCCTAGTTTAAAGCGAGTAGTTAATAAGCCATATATTATTACACATTTATTACTAACCACTGATTCAAGATTGATCGAAACTCTAGGGTTTCATTTAAAAAAAGCTTACTTAGACATGGGCTTTTACTATAGTAAGGAATGAAATAGCTGCTCTAATTGAACAGCTATTTATTAATTTATAATGATTTTGTTTAACGAGAAAACTCCTTTTGGTATCTCTTTACTATACACATAACCATCCACAATTGTGGATTTACTAGATTCTTTAATAGGGAGTTGGACTTCAAATTGGGAAAAATAAATCATCTCTCCTGGTTTTATAGGTTCCGGGTTAGTATAGGTAATCCAATATTCTCCTTGCTCCTTAATCTTTTCTTTCCAATTATCATGTAAAAACTGCCAATTGTTCTCTGGAGTATTAGGTAAATAAGATTCGCTTTGTTTTGACTTTGTAGCTATTTTACCACTGAGGTTTCCGGCATCGACTGGAGTGATCTTAATACAAACAATAATATCATGTAATGGAACTGTGCCATTGTTTTTAAGGATAAAATCCCCAAATATTGTAGTTTCCATATCACCTTCTTCAAAAGTAGGAAGGATTAAGGAGTAAGCGAAATGAGCCTGAATGCTTGGAGAAGGTTTTGGTGACAGTTTTTCTTCTTTTTCCTCTGGTCTCTTAGTTTCAGAGGTGACGACTTTTTTCTGCAAAACCGCAGCCCTTTGTTTCTCCTCTTCCAAAGCTACTTCTGTTTGAAGAAGTTGTTCCTTTAGAGAATGTATTTCTTTTAAATAGGTACCAACCTGCTGTTCCTCAAGCGAATATAATTTTTCCTGAAGATAGCTGTTTCGTATTTTTTCTTTTTCTAGCATGGCCTGTAAGGATTTTATTTTATTTTCGTAGGTTGCAATTTCTGATTGAAAATGAATAATTCTTTGCCTTAGCTGTATACTGTCATCTTGGCGAGTATTTTGGTGTTTCGGATTCAAAATATTTCCTCCTCTCCAATACAACTTATGTAAAATATCTACGATTGGTGTTTTCCTACGAAGCTGCACGTTTTTAGTTATTATCATATTGTATTTGTAGTTGGGTTAATAAAAAAACTCGGTATTAACCGAGTAATTTTGACTATACCCATACAGTAGTGCTGAAAAATTAACTAGACTGTTGATTGAACAACAGCCTAGTTTACCCTGGCCTGCTTAGTGTGCAGGAAAAACTTCTGGACATTGTGGTGGAAACTTTTCTGTCGGACATAATGTCACATCTTCTAGAATTTCTTCACGTGGTTGACAGAATCTTCCTTCGATTTCAAGCTTTACGTCTGCTTCCATTTGCACTTCTAAGCAAAGAGTAAGATTGATATCTAATTGTTGGAATTCCTCAGGCTCGCAAATTAGAGTTGCGTCGCATTCAACAAATGATACATGTGCTTTTAACTCTGTACCTTCTGGAGCGCACAATAAGAATGTTTGAGTTGTAGCGAAAGGAATCGGATGCTTTGTTACACAAAGTTCATTACCCATACCATCTAGAACTTCAACCATAATGAAACCTCTAACAAGAGTTTTAACTCTTTGTAGAGTGACTTCATCACCGTTTGGTAATGTAACAGTAACTGGCTGGCGGCGAGAAATTTCTTGAACCTTTATTTGATTTTTATCTTGGAATCCTGTCTCAATTGGGTTACCGTTTTTATCACTTAAGAAGCAATTTACTTCTACTTCTTCTTGACCCTCAAGTACTTCACATAGTTCCATCAATGTGTCTTCTGTACTAGTACCACATACAAATTTTGTATTTAGGTTGTCATCAGTAAATGAAAGATCAACTTCTAGTTGGCGAGTAATCCAGTCATATACTTTAGTTGTTTTAATACATAATCTTTCTGTATCTCTTGATTTAAGACCCACTTGTGTTCCTCCTTTTTTATAATAATAACCCTTGGGTAATGGGGCTACTGTATAGTATGTTTTCAGTAGTCAAGTGTGCTGTGACAAGAGCGGAATTTTCTTCATATGATAAGGTGTAGCAACGTACTCATTTAGAAAAAAGTTAGGTTTGGAGGCGAAGAAGGTGAATCTAAATTCTAGTAATCCGGTTATTCTACAGCAGAAAATTATTCATCTGCAAGCAGAGTTAGAAAAATACAAATCCTCACGTAAAGAAAAATTGTTGTTTGAAAATCAAAAATTACATTCAGAAGTAGAAAGACTTCGTGAAGAGAATGCCGCATTGAAGGAACAGCTCGGATTAAGGAAAGTTGGCCAAAATAGGGAAGAAATCAGTAACTCATCTCAAAAAAGAAATACGCATAAAAATAATACACAAACAACGAAAGATCCAGATAACGAAATAAACAATAGCTGGTTTTTGAGTAATCTTGTTCATGAAAGTAAACAGAAAAATAAGTAGAACGTGGAAAACGAAAAGTAGCGATCCAGCATACACTGTCTAATAAAAAAAACTATGGAGGAGTTATGAATGAATAATAACAATCAGAAAAGTACGACTAACGAGTTAAAAGCGTACTCATCCTCAAATACAAATAAACCAAAAAAGAAAACTGGCGGATGTGGATGCGGGAAGAAAGTAAAGCGATAAAAGTGATCTACCTCTAATCGAATAAACTTCGGTGGGAGGTTTTCTTTTTTTGTAAAAACAAAAAGGAGCTTCATTGAAACTCCATTTTTTTATGTTGGTATTAAAGGGCATTCTTCTGGTTGATCAAGGGAAGGGCAATTTGATATTATTTCGGTTTCAACCCTAGGATTACAAATCTTACCGGTTATTTCAACCTTCACTTCACCTATTACTTGTATGCTCTGGCAAATTTGAATCGATAATTGGATTTTAATACAGTCTTTTTCTTTGCCTGGTAATGGGAGTTGATAAACATTACATTCGAAATCACTAATATCGCATTTTATCTCTGTTCCAGGTGGAGCACATAATAGAAAAGTTTCAACTTCAGAAAAAGGAAATGTACATTCCTTGCAGACTTTCTTTTTAGAGTTTAGAAACTGAACAGTAATAAAACCAGATTTTAATATGGTAACCTTTTGCAAATTTACCCTTTTTCCGTTTGGGAGTGTTACTTTTATATCCTGTCTAGGATATTCCTCCAAAAGCTCTTTACATTCAATTGCATGAGGAGCATAAGGATCAATTTCGTTACCATCTTTATCTGATAAGAAACACCTTACTACCTTTATATCGCAGTCAAAATTCTTTTCATTAAGTGAGTGTATAGTGATTAAAAACTCACCACAACAACAATTTTTGTTATCAGTTTTACATTCTTCACCGTTTCTACACTGTGCTTCAATAAGTTTTACATTTCCGAGAGTAGCGCAGAAGGATTGACCTTTACTAATTGAGTCTATTTTTTCTCCGTTTACAAAAATATCCAAGACACAACCACAACTGGAGGTTAACTTAATTTGTACCGTTGCTGCAATATGATGGACTCCATATCCGGTCCAAAGTGGTGTTCGTAAAGGAGAATCGCACTTAATTTTAAAATCACAGCAAATACAGTCTTTGAACTCTTCCTTCTTTCGAGGAAATGGAATGATTTCTTTTTCTTTAATATGCACAATTCGATTAACCCAGTCAAACACCTTTTTTGTACGGATACAGTGTTTATGATCATTTTTTAGTTCTAGTAACTGCAAATAAGGTACCTCCTTTCATTCATACTGGTCTTTTTATCATATGGTTAACAGCCAAATAATGTACTAGGCAAAAGAAACAACTTCATTTCCTATTTAAAAAAGGCAAATAGCCAAGACAATATAAAATCTATGAATATAGTAAATGTGCCGTTTCAAAAGTTAGAGAAAGAAAATACAAATATAAGGATAATAATTACAGGAGGTGCAATGAAATGGGAAAATGTCATGATTTTTGCAATTGTGATGACTGTGGAAAACATAAGGACTTTAAGAAGGATTCTTGTGACTTTGTAAAAGACAAATTATGTTGCCATTGGTGTATTCCACGAGGTCAAGCACAAAATGTTTATGTCACAGCTGGGTTAAATGTTTTTGCATCAGGTTTTATTTCAGTGGACTGCACTGGAGATAGCAATGTCGTAGTGAGATTCTTCAATGGAAACACTCCAGTAGCTGGCCCATTTGGAGTTTTCGAAGGTGGTTGTATGACTTTTACAGCCGCAAACTTTAATAGAATCGAAGTTTTCTGCCCGGCTGCACCACCAGGAGCAGCAGATGGAGAGCAAGATGACAATAATTGTTCAGGAAAAATCTGTATTACACCACGCTATCAGGTTAAATGTGATTTTGATGATCACGATAAGGATTGCGGTTGTTAATCGTTTGTTTTTTGTAAAACGGGTATGGAGAAACACATACCCGTTATTGATTAATGCTTTATTTACCTTAGGAACTTTGATCAAAAATTAGATATTGATAAACAGGAATGTGAGGTGAATAATATATGATCACCATAAGTTTATGTATGATAGTAAAGAATGAAGAAGAAGTTCTATGGAATTGTCTTAACTCTGTTAAAAACATTGCAGACGAGATTATAATTGTAGACACTGGCTCAACGGATCGTTCAAAGGAAATTGCTAGTGAATTTACAGATAAGATTTATGACTTTGAATGGGTTGGTGATTTTGCGCCGGCTCGAAATTATTCGTTTAGCCATGCAACAATGGATTATATTCTATGGTTAGATGCAGATGATGTACTCTTTGAAGAGGATCAAAAAAAACTTCTTGAGTTGAAAAAAACACTCGACCCATCTGTTGACTCTGTTTCAATGATATATAACTATGGATTTGATAAATATGGAAACGTAACGCTTAGTTTTAGAAGAAACCGATTAGTAAAAAGAAGTAAGAATTTTAAATGGTATGGAGATTGCCATGTCTATTTACAAGTTAATGGCAAAATACTCGATACTGATATTTGTGTTTCACATAAAAGAAAACACCATTCAACTGGTAGAAACTTAGCAATCTATGAAAATAGAATAAGCCGTGGTGATAAGTTTAGCGCACGTGATTACTACTATTATGCGAATGAACTCGATGAAAATGGATTTACTGAAAAAGCTATTGAGAATTATACTATTTTTCTAGATATGAAAGAAGGTTGGGTCGAGGATAAAATAGCTGCATGTGGTAGGTTAGCTGATTGTTATGCTAAATTAGGTGAAATTGAAAATCAGAAACAGGCACTTTTTAAATCATTTGAATACGATGAACCACGGCCAGAGATTAGTTGTAAGATAGGATATTTATTAAGAAGTAAACAGAAATATAAAGCAGCCGCATTCTGGTATGAACTTGCTGTGAACTATAAGAGGCCAAAAGATAATTGGGGATTCTTTAATGAAGCCTATACTACTTGGGTACCTCATTTAAATTTATGTGTTTGTTATTACTATTTGGAGGACTACGAGAAGGCTAATCATCATAATGAGATTGCAAGGAAATATCGTCCGGAAGATGAAAGTGTAATAAACAATAAGAAGCTCTTGGATGCAAAACTTTCAAATAGAGTTGAATGAAAAGATAAAGCATAGGTATTGTACCTGTGCTATTTTTTTATCTGTACAAAAGGTAAGCAAGATTGAAATTAAATTAACTTACTGTTGATGTAAATCGTTTAAAGAAATAGAAACTATTAATTATAAACACACATTTTTATATCAAATGTTTGTTTACTGGTTGAATGCCGAGACATGCTTGAACCTTTTTCAATAGATTATAAGGAAACTATTTGAAAGAGGTGAAAAATCTTGGGTATTAGATTTCATGATGATGATTGTGAATGTTCCAAATGCTGTATAAGTGGACCACGTGGACCAAAAGGTAAACGTGGACCAACGGGGCCACCTGGACCAACAGGACCAACAGGACCAACCGGTCAAATAGGAGCTGCTGGCGCAACAGGACCAACGGGAGCAACAGGAGCAACAGGACCAACAGGACCAACAGGACCAACAGGACCAACAGGACCAACAGGAGCAACAGGAGCAACAGGACCGACAGGAGCAACAGGAGCAACAGGACCGACAGGAGCAACAGGAGCAACAGGACCGACAGGAGCAACAGGAGCAACAGGACC
>NZ_JBFOKR010000024.1:32859-33530 GCF_047246645.1 Ferdinandcohnia jepli | reverse complement strand
CAGGAGCAACAGGACCAACCGGGCCGACAGGACCGACAGGACCAACGGGACCAACAGGAGCAACAGGACCGACAGGAGCAACAGGAGCAACAGGACCAACCGGGCCGACAGGACCGACAGGACCAACGGGACCAACAGGAGCAACAGGACCGACAGGACCAACAGGACCAACAGGACCAACGGGACCAACGGGACCAACAGGAGCAACAGGACCGACAGGAGCAACAGGAGCAACAGGACCGACAGGACCGACCGGACCAACGGGACCAACGGGACCAACGGGAGCAACAGGACCAACAGGACCAACGGGACCAACGGGACCAACAGGAGCAACAGGAGCAACAGGACCGACAGGAGCAACAGGACCGACCGGACCAACGGGACCAACAGGAGCAACAGGACCGACAGGAGCAACAGGACCAACAGGACCAACAGGACCAACGGGACCAACGGGACCAACGGGACCAACGGGACCAACGGGAGCAACAGGACCAACGGGATCAACGGGACCAACAGGAGCAACAGGAGCAACAGGACCAACAGGAGCAACAGGACCGACGGGAGCAACAGGACCGACGGGAGCAACAGGACCGACGGGACCAACGGGGCCAACAGGAGCAACAGGACCAACAGGACCGACGGGAGCAACAGGACCAACAGGGCCAACAGGA
>NZ_JBFOKR010000024.1:0-32759 GCF_047246645.1 Ferdinandcohnia jepli | reverse complement strand
CCGACCGGACCGACAGGACCAACAGGGCCGACGGGACCAACGGGACCAACCGGGCCGACAGGACCAACGGGACCAACGGGACCAACAGGACCGACAGGACCGACCGGACCGACCGGACCAACGGGACCAACAGGACCAACAGGGCCAACCGGACCAACAGGCCCAACCGGACCAACGGGACCAACGGGACCAACAGGACCAACGGGGCCGACCGGACCAACAGGAGCAACAGGACCGACGGGAGCAACAGGACCAACAGGGCCAACAGGACCGACCGGACCGACAGGACCAACAGGGCCGACGGGACCAACGGGACCAACCGGGCCGACAGGACCAACGGGACCAACAGGACCAACGGGGCCGACCGGACCGACCGGACCGACAGGAGCAACAGGACCGACGGGACCAACGGGACCAACCGGGCCGACAGGACCAACCGGACCGACAGGCGATCGAGGACCAACGGGTCCAACCGGAGAATGTGAATGTGAACCTATTGGATGTACATGTACGTTACAAGTTATTAATCTTTTAGAACAAATTGTTGAAAGAAACACTGATGACGATCCAACAAATAATATTAGTATTTCTGTAAGATTAGTTGATGATGGTACAATTGGTAACTTTGTCCCAGTAAGGCTTATTCCTGACTCATTAATGGATCCAACACTAACTCCTGGAGTTGTAATAGGTGCTAATGACACAGTTATCAACATTTGTGAAATTGCTGCAATAAGTGGTATTAATTTTGAAGATGAAGACTTAACATTCTTAGACCTACCAGAGCCTGGTGACGAATCTTGTGAAGGAATATGTGAGTCAGCTATTAGAGCAGCGTTAATTGAATTAGATGGAGATAATGTAGCCATTGGTACTGGCGGAACAACATTTACTGGTATTATTGATGCGGACCAAGTATACGTAGGAATTGTTGTCCAAGGTGGAGACACTGCAATTACCACATGTAATATAGGGTTCATCAATCCGTAGATATATAGAGAGAGAGAGAGGATACCTCTCTCTTTTTCTGAGTCTTAATATTCCTCTTTTTTATAGATTAGTAATAATAAAAAAATAAAAGTAGGGACATGCGCCGAGCCTGATAAGGTAGATTCATCATAAACTATACAAATATTAAATACATGGGGTGATAATAAATGTCGGGGATTAAATTTCATGAGGATGATTGTGAATGTTCAAAATGCTGTATAAGTGGGCCACGAGGTCCAAAAGGTAAAAGTGGACCTACGGGTCCGACTGGCCCAACTGGTTCGCCAGGAATGACGGGTCCGACTGGCCCAACAGGCCCAACAGGCCCAACAGGTCCACAAGGCCCAACAGGCCCAGCTGCGCAAGGGTGCTGTCCTTGTACGAATTTACTAGAGAATCCTGGGTTTGATGAGCTGGTAGAAGATTCAGAAACTAATCCAGTACCTGGCTGGAATAGTGACAATGCTTTAGTGCAAGATCAGAATGTACACAGTGGACGGATTCTTCCGGGTCCAATTTTCAGTATTCAAGCAGTAGCGATATTGCCAGAAGGGTTTATTAGCCAAACTGTTGAAGATATTACCCCAGGCTGTTGTTATACACTCACATTTGCAGCTGATGTACGCGCTACTGCAGGTCAAGGAAACCCTCAGCTTGTAGCATCTGTAACTTTTAATGGAGAGGATTGCACTCCTTCACTTGTTGATCTTGCAACTGGTGATATTCCACATATTGTCCCATCTAGTAATCAACCGCAGTCTAGCTTTCAACATTACGAGTTGGTTGTATGTGTGCCCGAAGGAGCAACAGAAGCGTGTATTGCCTTCCAAAACTTTGCAACCCAAGGTGTCGGGCCAACAGCATTTATTGATAATGTAGTCTTTCAATCTACTGGCGGTCCATGTGATGCAGAGGATTGTGCACAGAATTTCTAGGTATATATTTAATATGTATATAAAAGTTACATGCTAACAGAAAAACTATAGTATCTAAATCACAAAGCAGAAAAATAACAGTACCGTCAAATTGAGGTACTGTTATTTTTTATTAATCTTGACCGTTAGACTGGTTTTCCTTCAAAACCTTCTCATAAATAGCTTTTAATTGTTCTGCAATCAAAATTGAATCATGATATTTTTCTACATAATCTCGGCTTTTCTTACCTATTTCATTTCTCTTTACGGAATCTACAATGAGTATCTTCAATTGTTCATATATTGTATCAGGGTTGGCACTAATAATCGGAAGGTTTTTAGGATAGGTTACCAGTAAATCTTCTCGGATATAACAGATAACAGGTTTACCCAGGGCCATTCCTTCAAGACTTAAGGTTCCATATGCTCCTATTAATAGTTGGTCTACAATTATATCCGCCTGTTGATACTTTTGTCGCGCTGTCTCATGGTTTGTTTTTTGTATTACATGAAAGTCAAAACTAAATCCTTCGTTTTTAAGCCTTGTAACTGCCTCATTTATATAGATTGTACCTTTTATATCTGTATGAGACGGAGCATGGACAATGATTGGTCGGTCATTCTTACTATTAGGATAAGAAGGGGAATACTGACTAACATCGATAGGTTGTCTAATGATGTGAATAGATTTATAGTAATCTTTTATATAAGGTAAAAGCTCATGGTCGGCTATAATTGCATAATCAATGAGTTCCCCCCATTGCCTTAATCGTGAAATGATTTTCTTTTCATTTCGCCAGTAACCCTTCACCTTCACATATGGATTGTTAAAGCTCCTTGCGATCGATAGTCTTCTAACCTCTGAACCATGGTGTTGAATAATAATAGGTTTGCTAGATTTTTTTAGAATGGCAATGTCTTTTGCATCTGGTGTAAAGTGACCTTTTGGCATATCATGAAAGTGAAAAAGATCATATTGCTGTCCGGCATCCTTTAAAAACTCTCGTATTTTTACTTTTACCATTGAGTTTGAGACTTTTTGTAGGTTTAAGCAATTATCTGGTTGAAACCCAAAACTATGCGAAGCGAACTGAACGGAAGTAGCATCCACATCTATTTTCTTTAGGGCATGACATGAAGTAATCATTGGTAAACTTTGAGGAAAGTGTAGTATTTTCATAATCGTCATTACCTACCTAATTCCAATACCGTAATACGTAATTCCTAATTTTTGAATCTCACTTTTATCTAAGACGTTTCTTCCGTCTACAATCACTTTACAATTTTGAAATTCAGAAAAGGAAAATAGCTTATACTCATCGTGAAAGGCTTGAAGGATAATGCCATTTATATCATTCTTATCATCTCCTTTAAAAGCATTTACACCAAATGATGCAATTTCATCTTCCGTATATAATGGATCATCAATATAAATAGTTGCACCTTTTTGTCTTAGAGCATTTACTAGTAGTAAGGTAGAAGAACGAGTGGCTTCTTTTACATTTTCACGGAATGAAAGCCCTAGAATTAGGATGTTTTTACTTTGTAGTGTATAAAAACTTCCTTCGAGAAGGTTCACTGCATAATTGGCCATGTTGTCGTTTACTGTTCTTGATAAAGGAACAAGACCATAATCAAGTCCATTGTTTATAAAAAAGTAGGGGTATACTGGAATACAATGGCCGCCGACCCCAACCCCTGGCATGTGTAAGTGTGAGAAAGGTTCACTATTAGCGGCCATAATAACCTCGCTAATATCAACACCATACTTTTCTCCGTAAATAGCTAACTCATTTACCAAGGCAATGTTAACATCACGATACACAGCTTCAGCGACCTTTGTAAACTCTGCTGTCTCTAAGCTACTTACTTGTAAAACATCACAACCAATTGTGTCTCGATAAAATTGTGCAGCAATATCTAAACTTTTTTTATTTATTCCGCTTACTACCTTTGGATAGGTTTTTAGGTCTTTGAGGATACGGTTAGAATATACTCTTTCTGGACTATACGCTAAATAAAAATCCTCTCCCATTTGTAGACCAGATAGTTCCTCTATTTTTCTCCCAAATCGATTCCTTGTGTCACCTGTTGGAATGGTAGTTTCAAATATGACAAGTGTATCCTTTTTAATACTCTTCCCAATATCTTCAACTGCAGAATCAATATATTGATAGTCTATTTTATTTTGGTCATTAACTAATACTGGAACAATTACAACTACAATGCTGGATTGACTAACTGCGTCAATCGTATTTGTAGTTGCATGTATTAACCCGCTTTTCCATGCTTTATTTAGTAATTCATCGACGCCAGGTTCATTTTTTATATGAGAAAGTCCTGTATTTACTTGTTTAACAACTATTTCATTTTTATCTGCACCTATAACATAGTAGTTGCCACTGTTTGCGAAAACGGTAGCTAAAGGCAACCCGATTTTCCCCAGACCTACAACGGTTACTTTTTCCAAAAAAATCTCCTCCATTTTCAGTTTTAGATAAACATCTTTCATATACTATGCATAAGAAAAGTGGAAGAGTGTGTGATTGTATTAGATTTTGAGTACAAACTCCATTGTTTGCTTATATCATTTTTGAAGAAGATTAATATAATACAAGTAGATTAAGGAGGTATAAAGGATGGAAAAACTAAAACTCTTAGTCTTAGTAAACCAATTTTGGAGAAAATTTCCTAAACATAAACCAAAGTATGAAGCCTTGCAAGCTATAGAAAAATATGCCGAGGTTAGATATTGGTATAGGAATGGAAACATTCATGACATATTATCTGAATTAAATTTTAATCCCGATTTTATTCTTCATTATGATAATGCATGGGGGAATGCACTTGCTCCAGCAATATCTGGTTTAGATAAAGTTGATATACCAAAGGGATGTATAGTCATAGATATACATTTTAATCCAGCAAAAAGAAGAGAATATTTTGAGCGAAACAAAATCGATTTGATTTTTTCTCTAACAAAGGAAGCCTTCATAAAGAAGTTCCCAGGATCTCAAGAGAAGTTTCGATGGTTACCATTTTCCATAAATCCTGAAGTTTTTAAAGACTGGCAATTAGAAAAGGATATCGACTATCTATTAATGGGGGCTGTCTATGACCGATCGGGTATTTCGAAAAATCTAGCTAAGGCAAGTAGAGGCAAATATCCTTTTCGTGAAGAAGTACTAGAAAAAATGAGGAATATTGATGGATTTATCTTTCATCCTCATCCTGGACATAAGGGAAGGCAAACGAAGAATACGTATCTTAATGAAAAGTACGCAAGAGAACTAAATCGTTCAAAAATCTTTTTTACTTGTGGCTCTTCTTTGAAATATCCTGTATTAAAATTTTTTGAAGCACCAGCATGTAAGACATTGCTTTTGGCAGAGCCTGTACCTGATATTTTGGAGTTAGGCTTTGAAGACGGTGTCAACTTTGTAGCTTGCGACCGTATGAACTTTTACGAAAAAGCATTGTATTATCTTCAACACGAAGAGGAAAGAAAGAGAATAACTGAAAATGGGTATAACTTAATTCATACCTTGCATACGAATGAAGCGCGCGCGCAGCAACTTATTCACTATATAAAAGAGTATATTGAAAATGGCCGAGACAAATAATTTCGGCCTATTTTTCTGCTTTCAAACCATTTGTCCATACCATTAATTAATGTTTTTCATAAGATTAATAGAGATTAGTTATGAAGGTAAGCCTCACTTGGTAGATAGAGAAGAGTGATTTTGGAAAAGAGGGATAGGATGTCTAAAGAAAACAATATACCGGGGAATGTTATTTTAGGCCAAAACGTTGTTATTGAAGATGGAGTAAGTATCGGAGAAAACGTAGTAATTGGCCATAACACTGTGATTTTAGAAGGTACTAGCATCGGAGATAATGTAAAGGTAGGAGCAAACTGTGTGCTTGGTATTCAACCAAGTGGAAACGCAAGTATGAGAAAGATTGGTCAAACTTTACAGCAATTAACGATTCATTCAAATGTAAGAATTGGAAACGTGGTTTCCCTATATACTGGCACTGAAATTGGTGAGGACGTATTTATCGGTGATCATGCAAGTATTCGTGAAAATGTAACGGTCGGAAGCGGTTCTGTCATAGGGAGAGCGGCAATAATTGAATTAAATACCCGAATTGGGAAGAATTGTACGGTTCAAACGCTTGCTTATGTAACAGGAGATACGATTTTAGAGGATAATGTATTTCTTGGTCCATGCGTTTCCATGTCTAATGATAAATATATGGGGGCAAAGAAATTTTCGTTAAAAGGGCCGCACATAAGGGAAGGATCAAAAATAGGGAATAATGCGTCGTTATTACCAGGAATCACAATTGGTAAAAACGTGATTGTAGGAGCTGGAGCAGTGGTAACAAAAGATATTTCTGATCAGTGGATGGTTGCTGGAGTACCAGCTAAACGGCTAGACTCATGTAATATTGATAGGGGAAATGAAGAATGAAAATACCAATGGTTGATTTGAAGGAAGAATTAAAAGTAGTAGGAGACAGTATAAAAAGGTCAGTGATGGAAGTCATTGATAGCGGTTCTTATATACTTGGAGAAAAGGGAAGATATTTTGAACAACAGGTAGCTAACTACCTTGGAGCAAATTTTGCAGCAGGAGTGGCGAATGGAACAGATGCGCTTCTTCTTGCTTTAGAGGCACTTGATATAGGACCAGGAGATCAAGTAATAACGACTCCTTTTACCTTTTTTGCAACAGCAGAAATGATTGCAAGAGTGGGAGCAATACCAGTTTTTGTTGATATAGAACCAGAAACCTATAATATGGATCCACAAAAAATAGAAGCAGTTATTACAGAAAAGACAAAAGCCATTATCGTTGTACATCTGTTTGGAAAAGCAATAGATATGTATTCAATAAAGGAGATTGCAGCAAAATACAACTTGAAAATTATCGAGGATGCAGCCCAGGGAATCGGTACCGTGTATAACGGAGAAAAGGTTGGTCAGATTGGTGATATAGGAAGTTTTTCTTTGTTTCCATCAAAAAATTTAGGTGCTTTTGGTGATGCTGGAATAGTCGTTACAAATAATGTAGAAATGTATGAAAAAGTATGCCAGCTAAGGAATCATGGTAGTAAGGAGCGATATATCCATTCATATATCGGAGTCAACAGTAGATTAGATGAAATACAGGCTGCTATCTTAATAGAAAAATTGAAACTGTTAGACACCTTTTTAGATCGAAGAAGAGAAATAGCAAATAATTATACAATTGAAGTTTCAAACATCGTAAAAACTCCTCCAATTATCCATGATCGTACCCATACATTTCATCAATATTGTATTCAAACGGAGAAGCGTGATGAGCTTTCCAAATTCTTGAATAAAATGGGGATTGCTTCTGCCATCTACTATCCCATTCCACTGCACTTACAAAAAGCATTCCAGTATTTGAACTATCAGAAAGGAGATTTTCCAATAAGTGAGAAAGTGGCGAATGAAATACTCGCTCTCCCTATTTTTCCTATGATGAGTGAATTTCAACAAGAGTATATCATCTCAGCTATTAAAGAATTCGAGGGTGTTACAAAATGAACGTAGTAAAAATAGGAGTTGTAGGTGTAGGAAACATGGGTTCTTATCACTGTCAAAAACTAAAAGGTATGAAGAATGTAGATCTTATTGGCGTATATGACCCGGATTTTCAAAAAGCAAATACAATAGGTAATAAGTTATCGGTAAATGTATATCCAACCTACCAAGAATTACTAATGCATGTTGATGCAGTCATTATTGCTGCACCGACAAAATTCCATTTTTCCCTAGCTAAAGAGGCCATACAATTAGATAAACACTTATTTGTAGAGAAACCGATTGCTGTTTCTCTTGAGGAGACTAGCAAGCTAAAAGAATTACAAAATAAAAAAAATATTATTTTACAAGTGGGACATATCGAAAGGTTTAATCCTGTTGTTGGCCAATTAAAAAAGCTTGTGGAAGAGGATCAAATTATTTTTATGGAGGCTAAACGGTTAGGGTTATCTAGTAGAATTAAGGATGTTGATGTTGTTTTAGATGTCATGATTCATGATATTGATATCGTACTTAGCCTCGTTCGTTCTCCCATTATTGATATATCGGCAGCGGGAGTCTGTTTTAATATGAAAGGTAATTATGACTATGTTACAGCACTTCTTACCTTTGAAAACGGGATAATCTCTTCCTTAGTAGCAAGTAATATCTCACATGAAAAAGAAAGAACGTTAATTATTACAGAGAAAGAAAGAATGATTAAGACAGATTATTTATCTAGACAGCAATTGATAGTAAAAAATACAGCTGCTAATCCAATTTGTAAATCTGGATATCCAACTGAATTCTTGATGGAGAAAATAGCCATTCAAATCGCTGATCCTCTAACACAGGAATTAGAACATTTCGTAGAGTGTATTCAACATAACAAACAACCGGAAGTAAGCTTGAAAGAAGGTGAAGCGGCTTTGGAAGTGGCCTTGAAAATAAAGTCTTGTTTACAATAAAAAACAACCAATTTAAGGATTGGTTGTTTTTATTATTTTTTTCTACCTAAAATTTCCTCGATTTTTTCAACCAATTGTTTCGCTCTCACTTTGGTTGAATGATGCTCACGTACAAAATCATAGCCCGCATCTACAATTATTTGCCGCTCTGTCTCATGTTCGAGATAATATTTGGCTTTTTCATAAAAGTCATCTTCATTGATATCAATAAAATGTTTGCCTGGTATAAAACCTAAATCTTCGATCTCGTTAGAAGTAGGGGCAAGAAGAAGAGTACGACAAGCCATTGCCTCATAATATTTTTTTACAGGATATTTGTGAATGGAGTCGCAGGTAAAAAAAATTTTTGCTCTATTAATTAATTTTGCATAATTTTCTCCAATTAATCTTCGTTGTTCCTCAGTTTTACTAAAACTTTTATATCCAGGGTGCCTTGAACAAATAAATCCAGGTTCATTTTGCATTTTTTTTAGTATCTTTTGTCGTAGAGGATATACATTATCAATTTTACCAAGTAGTAGGTAGTCAAT
Source organism: Ferdinandcohnia jepli (assembly GCF_047246645.1). NCBI lineage: Bacteria > Bacillati > Bacillota > Bacilli > Caryophanales > Bacillaceae > Ferdinandcohnia > Ferdinandcohnia jepli. Next base: position 23,800 of record NZ_JBFOKR010000024.1, on the reverse strand, counting down.
GTCTTTTTCTAAATTGTAATCATAAAAAATTTTGGTGTTTACATGGTGAGGAAACCACCACATTCTATCTTGTAGGCTTGAGTAGGTTTGTAGGAATTTATCTCTGATAATAGGAAATACGTATTGGATATTGTTATTTCGAATGAATTTGCCCCGCCCACCTACATTTCTATGAAGATCCTCACAGATTAGTGCAGATGGAATATTTATAGTGTTAAAACCTGATATATTTGGAGATGTTGACTTGTCCACATCATTAATTAATATAAAATCGGGCTTTTTTGGTAGTTGAGATACTATCTCTCTAATATCACCTGGAGTAGACCAGACTGTTAGATTTGAAAGTTTAGTCAGTTCTTGAGAAAGATAGAATGGTGCCTTGTTAAGGTGATGTTCTCTGTCGTTTGTAATAAATAATATGTTTAACATTAATATCCGCCTTCCAATATTATTAACGTACTTCTGTATTGATATGAAATTAGTATGGCGGACGTGTGGTCGAGTGCATAGATGAAATAAATATCCGCTAAAATTAACCTATAGACAGTAGACTATTTGTCCTTCAAACAAGCACTTCAGTAGTAAGATAGAATATTATACTACTGTTAATCCATTTGAATAATGTTAAAACCATAATTCTGAAATTAGGTGATAAAACTATGCTTGTTCATTACCATATAGGTAGAAGGGTGAGAGAAAAATACGATAAAATTTTACCTGTCTTATTTAGAAAAAAAATAAATACCTATAAAAATGTTATATTGAGTGATGGAATTGGATAAGAAAAAAACTCGTATTGCAATTTATGGAATTTATAAAAATGAAGAAAAATTTATTAAGAGATTTTTACATTCAGTCAAAGATGCAGATGAAGTTGTTCTTTGTGATACAGGATCAACAGATAGTACAAATGAGATTATTAAAAGTTTTTGCAAAGAAAATTCTACTTTACGCATATCTATCTACAAGATATGTGTATCTCCTTGGCGCTTTGATGATGCCAGAAATACTGCGCTTTCTCTGATCAGTTCTGATATTGAGATTTGTATATCATTAGATATTGATGAGTATTTAATGGATGGATGGAAGGAATGCTTACTGAAACATTACGACCCTACTATTACAAGATATTTTCATAAATTCAGTACAATTTGGCCAAATGGTGGGGCTAGTCAGCATTGGCACGAAAGGATACACAAGCGAATTGGGTATCAATGGAAGCTTCCAGTACATGAGATACTTGAATATAACGGTGAAGAGAAAATTAAGAGACTATCTGATTTTTGGATTTATCAAAAACCAGATACTGAAAAATCTAGATCTAGTTATCTGCCTCTCCTAGAACAATCTGTAAAGGAGCGAAACGATGTATGGAAATCCTGGAGTTTCCTTGCGGGAGAGTATATTAGAGCTAGGAAATATGATAAGGCAATTTGGGCAACCGATGAAGCGTTAAAGATAGAGGACAGCGATAAAGGGTATCTTCATAAGCTAAAATATATTATTTATAAATCTCAGAATAAAATAGATTTGGCTTTGCATGAGCTAAACCAAGCTATCATGTTCTTACCCATTAGAAGAGAAATAAGATTTGAAAAAGCTAAGTATTTACACCAACTTGGTAGAAATCTAGAAGCGTTTTTTACGTTAAAAGAAGCTGAAAAACTAAATCGCAAAATTACAGACTATCATTTTAATGAATCTGCTTGGAATGAACATTTTGTTCAATGGAAAGAAAAGCTCCTAGAGCTTGCAAAAAAAGAAGGTCTTGAACTATGAACAATAAATTAAAGATAGCAGTTTATGCAATTTGTAAGGATGAAGAGCAATTTGTAGATAAGTGGATGGACTCTATGCTTGAAGCTGATTTAGTAGTTGTGGCAGATACGGGTTCTACAGATAATACTGTTGAGAAGTTACGAGCAAGAGGTGCTCTCGTATATTCAATTAAAATTAATCCCTGGAGATTTGATCTTCCCCGAAATATTGCGTTGAATTTTGTTCCTGGGGACTTTGACGTTTGTGTGAGTACTGATTTGGATGAAGTATTTGAAACTGGTTGGAGAGATAAACTTGAAAATATATGGAGAGATGATACTACAAGAGTAAACTATATGTACACGTGGAAATTTAATCCTGACGGAACGAGGGCTACAACTTTCTGGAGAGGAAAAATACACAGTAGACACGGGTATAGATGGGTACATCCTGTACATGAAGTATTGTACTATTATGGGACAAAACCTGATAAGACGGTATGGGAAAGAAGCATTCAACTAAACCATTTTCCTGACGAAACAAAATCGAGAAGTCAGTACCTGTCGCTTTTAGAATTATCAGTTAAAGAAGACCCTGACTATCTAACTAATTTGTTTTATCTAGGACGTGAATATTCTTATTATGATAAGTGGGATGAATGTATTGAAACACTACAGATCTTCTTACAAAAGCCAGAAGCAACTTGGAAAGATCAACGAAGCGCAGCAATGAGGTTTATTGCACGTTCCTACAAGGCTAAAGGTAATCTTGGAGAAGCAAGAGCGTGGTTGTATAAAGCAATTGCGGAAGCAAGGCATTTACGTGAACCATATATAGAGATGGCTCAATTAGCACATAAAGAAAAAGATTGGCCAACAGTGTACAACATGGTTGAGAATGCATTAAAGATTAAGGAGAAAAAAGCTAGCTATTTAACGGAAGGATTTGCTTGGAACTACACTGTATATGATTTAGGAGCGTTAAGTTGTTATTACCTAGGGATGCTTCAAAAATCATATGAATTTGCGAAGAAGGCAGTTGAAATGGATTCGGGTAATCAGAGATTAAAGGACAATTTAGATAGAATAAAAAAATCATATGAACATTCTTTGGAATAAAGCTAAAAACTATCAATAAATGATAATACCAAGAGGGTGTTTTGAAAGGCTTTAGCTTTTGAACCCCTCTAATTTTGTATAAAAAAATACCCTTCTGATTTAAATGAAGAGGGAATTTTTCCTTATGTATCGATATTATGGGGAGAAAGTCTTTTAGTTTATGATTGATACTTATAAGTTTGTTGTGAGGATCCGGTTACTGGATTCTTCTTCGACTATATTAATGATCCTCAACAATTAACAATCGGTACAGTAGGGCAACAATTACAAAACTTTACCAATGCTACAGTGCAAGATGTAGGTGAGGGAATAGTACGTTTCGAAAGACCTAGTGGAGATGCATTCATTTCCTCTTGCTTCATTCAAAGAATCATTCTTGAAGGTCCAGGTAACGGCAGTAGTGAAGGTTAAAAAATCTGATGTCATTCTTGAATCCTAGTAGGATAACATACTAGGATTCAACTTATTTTATATTTAAAACAGGCAAAAAACCTCGGACAAACACCGCTCCAACTTTCTCTTACCTTACATATTCTATTTTATAGGAAAAATAGGAGGTGAAAGAAATGTTTGGATTTTCAATGGTCCAATTTGCAAGAAACTATGGCTCCAAGATGGATAGTAATCTACGAAAAAACCTAGTAAATCTATATCGCCCTTTTAAGTGGACACCATGTATCTTTCATAACACGCTTGAAAAAATAATAAAGAAGACGAGAAAGTTTGAGGTCATTATTGAGTGTGCAGACCAAAAGGGAGTTCATGAGAGTGTGAAAGCGGTGATGGACCGACACTACGGTTGTAAGATTAAACATGAATTTAAGACAATTGATAGTTGTTCAGCGACTGTCACTGCAGCAGGTTTAGAAGAGCTTCTACAAACATGTTCAACTGTTAAGCGTGTTTATTTAAATTCAGAAGTAAAAGCCTTACTCAATGTAGCCACACCATCAGCAAGAGCTGATCAAGTTGTACGAAATGGGTCCAAGCTTACCGGTGATGGAGTAACAATTGCTGTTATTGATACGGGAATATACCCTCATCAAGATTTAGAAGGTAGAATTATAGACTTCGTTGATTTAGTTAATAGTGATCCTAACCCGTATGATGATAATGGACATGGAACACATTGTGCTGGAGATGCTGCCGGAAATGGTGCTGCCTCTGGAGGAAAGTATGTTGCTCCGGCACCCAATGCGAATGTAGTAGGGATAAAGGTTTTAGATAAGCTGGGTTCTGGCTCGTTAGATACTGTCATGCGTGGAGTTGAATGGTGTATTCTCAATAACCAGGATGCAACAAAACCTAGAATAGATATTATATCAATGTCACTCGGTGCGTCTGCTCAACGGCTAAACAATGAAGATGCAGACCCGATGGTCCAAATTGTTGAAAAAGCGTGGGACAGTGGTATTGTAGTTGTTGTAGCTGCTGGAAATGAGGGTGACGAACCAAATACAATTGCTAGTCCTGGTATTAGCAACAAAGTTATAACGGTCGGTGCACTAGATGACCGTAATACACTAGACGGCCGCATGGACGATGCAATTGCACAGTTCTCAAGTAGAGGCCCAACTTTTTACAATGTTCCAAAACCAGATATCGTTGCACCGGGAGTCAATATTATTTCATTACGTTCACCAAATTCATACCTTGATAAGTTTCAGAAAGCAAACCGTGTGGAACAGAACTACTTTACGTTATCAGGTACTTCCATGGCGACACCAATTTGTGCAGGAGTAGTGGCTTTAATGATTGAATACAGAAAGAAAAACAATCTTCCAGTGAGTCCTACTAATATAAAAGGAGATTTATTAAGTGGAGCTGATAAATGGAAAGGGATTGATTATAACACATATGGCGCTGGCTATATAAATGCACAAAACGCAATAAAGTAGAAACTGTAAACCAAGGGTAATTCCTTGGTTTTTTTGCAGATAGGAAAAGCTTAAAATTCTTTCCCTATCTGCATAAGTGCAACTACGCCTCTGCTGTAGTCTATAGGCTCGGCAATCGCCGAGTTTTCTAAATTTATTTTATAGTGGAGACGATAGGAATTTTTATACGTAGACTATGAATTTGATTAATGGAGATAATTGTAATATAGATAGGAAATTACATGTTCCACATATTCTTGCTGAGGTGAAAGGCATGCCGAATTGGGTCGAGGTAGGTATCAGGTCATTTTCTGTAATAATTGGTTTATTTTTAATCATGAAACTCCTTGGTAAAAAACAGCTTGGAAGGCTGTCTTTTTTTGAATACATTTTAGGTATTACCGTAGGAAGTATTGCCGCAGATATATCAATGGATATTGAATTAGATCTTGCTTCAGGAATCACAAGTATCCTAATTTGGCTCTTAGTTCCATTGGCCATATCACTTATATCTTTGAAGAGTAAAAAATTTAGTGACTTTGTGGAAGGAAAGTCTACTGTGTTTATTAAAAATGGCAAGATACTTGAAGATCATCTTGCTAAAGAAAAATATACAGCAGACGAATTGTTAGAACAGCTACGGAAAAAGAGGGTATTTCAAATTGCTGATGTTGAATTTGCTGCTTTAGAACCGAGTGGAGATATAAGTGTACTTTTAAATAGGAATAAACAACCTCTTACTTTTGGTGATATAAATAGTAAACCAACAAAAGGGGGAGAACCGCAAACCGTAATTATGGATGGGGAAATTTTAGAAGAGCCATTGAATACTATAGATTTAGACAAAAGTTGGCTCGAAGGTGAACTCCGAACAATGGGTATTAAAGCAGAAGATATCTTTTTGGCCCAAATAGATCAAAACAATCAAATTACTGTGGATTTATATGATGACCAAATCATAAAACCAAAACAAACTGAAAAGCAGCAATTAATCGATTCTATTAAAAAGTGTAAGACTGAATTTGAAGATTATATCCTTAGAGCAGAATCAGCCGAAGTAAAAGAGATATATAGTAAGCATGTCAATGAATTGAATTTAATTGAGAATTCCTTAACTCAGATTAATAAGAATAAAACGTAGAAGACAGGCTCAATACGTCTGTCTTTTTCATTTTATAAAAAAGAGGAGTAGTGGACGTTGTGAAATATTTAGAGGTGATGAGATGAGTAAATTCGATAAAGAACTAGATCGTTTTGTTTCTGACTATTACAAAGACCATGATGAGGCAAAAGGAAAGCTTGATAAATGGGCATCTAAAAATGAAGAGGGACTAAAAAAACTTGATCAGCAAAGCGCAAGCTTCGAAAGGGACATTGAAGCAAGATTTGACCAGCTCGATAAGTGGTTAGCAAAACAACAACATGAACACGAGAAAACCTTTGGGAAATAACTATCTTACTTAATTTCCGCATATGTCCTGTGCTCTTGTCCTCACACATTTCGACTATTAAACATATTTTATAATGTACTCTTTTAAGAGGAGGTGCTAAATATGGGCTACGGATATGGTGGTTACGGCTATGGCGGCTATGGCTACGGCGGAGGCTACGGCGGTTCAACTTTCGTGTTAATCGTTGTGTTGTTCATCCTTTTAATTATTGTAGGTGCTTCTTTCTACAACTAATCACTGAATTAGAAACCCTATAAAGTACGAGTCTTAGGGCTCGTACTTTCACTTTTCCAGCAACTATATATAAGCAAAACAGTTTTACGAATTACCTGATATTCAGCACCACTTACAGTAAAGGGTCATAGAATATAACACAATGTAAGGAGGCTCTGAAATGGATAATAACTTCTTTAAAAATATTGAAAAGAAAACTGGCGTTAATATGCAGGATGTATTTCAACTAGCAAACTCTTTGCAAAATGCAAATTTTAAGGACGAAAAAACAGTAAGGTCAGTCATTAGAAAAGTTTCTCATATTGCCAACAAACCTGTTAATAAACAACTTGAAGATAAGATTGTACAGAGTATTGTTAATGGTAATGAGAAAATGGACTTCGGTACTATTGCAAAAATGATTAATAAAAAGTAGTGAGTATGGTCTGGCGAGATATGTCAGGCCTTCTTCATTTAGTACCCCAAAAATGGGAGGGGTTGTACGAATTCTATAGTAGACAATACATATTAATGTATCCCTTACCATAATTATTTAGTAGACAGTATAAGACAGGAGTGCGGATTATCATGGGTTATATTTTACCAATTAACCATGAACAATATACACAGTACGTTAATAGATCTACATCTTATAAGACCAATCAATTTAGGCTTCATCACGTTAACCCTATTACCTTACATACTAGTGTAAAAAATCAATATGAACGTATTGATACAAGATTGCCTCAAAGAAGGATTCCTAAACCAAACAATGAGAAAGTTCGAGCACAAATTACAGGTCTTGGCTTATTATATGATGCAACCATATAAAAAAGAGGCCGGGCTAGTATGTTTGTATATACAAGCCGTCCTCTTCAAGCCACTCTGCAATTAATAAATCTTTATAACTATTTACTCCTTTACTTCGAAGTTCAGAAATAAGCCACTCCTCAGTAAATCCACTTTCTTTCAAATTTTCATTGATGATTTGTCCATCACTAATAAGCGTTATAGGCAGCCTAACTTTTTTCTCCTCCATATTATAATCTTGGCGAGTTGGTTGTTCATAAGACGACTTCTTTAGCACACTAATTGATCCATCCGTTTCAAGAATAGCATATTCCACTTCTCGGATAGAAAATACATTCTTTGAGCGTAGAAGATGTTGTAATTGATTAATGTCAAGTTTGTTCTTTTTCAGCTTTTCTTTTATAATTTGTCCTTTATGTATAATAATTGCGGGTTTTCCTTCAAGATAAGGTCTTGTAATTGCAATTTTTTGGGTGATTACCTCAATAATATAAATTAAAACTCCCCAGATTGTAACGGCAAATAAAATTTGTAAAACACCTATTTTATCATCAAAAACAGCATTTCCAACTAGTTCACCTAAAACAAGTGCTGAAATAAAATCAAAGGGAGTTATTTGCGTAATTTGTGTCTTTCCAAGAATTTTTGTAAGGATGAGCAGTCCTAATAGACCACAAACTAAATCTAATACGATTCTAAAATAATCCATCACTTCACCCCATTAGTAGGATGACCATGTGTATTTTTTTTATCCTAGGAAACGTGTTTTTATATACTGAAAAAATGATTAGGAGTTTTTTAGAAGGATGATTGTGGAATTGGAAAAGAAGCGTAGTTGAAAATAATGGTGGGACAAGGTATCTGCCCCTTGTCCCATTTAGTTTATTTCTTTTGTCATGGTCACGTGTGGAATTCCAGCGTCCATGAATATCCCTGATACTGTTTCGTAGCCCAGTTTTTTATAAAAGGTTTGTGCATGTGTTTGGGCATTTAGTTTTAATTTTTTTAAGCCGTGTTCTTTTGCCAGGTCTTCAATTTTAGTCATAATAATGTTTCCTGCACCTTTTTTGCGGTGAGAGGCAAGAACACAAATCCTTTCGACTTTTCCAAGCCCATCAACCTCACGAAAACGGCCAGCTCCCACAGGTTCTCCATTGTCATAAAGTACAATGTGAGTCGCACTGTCTTCGTATTGGTCAATTTCCTCTTCCATTGGTACGTTTTGTTCATCAACAAAAACAATTTTTCTTACAGTAAATGCATCATCTTTTTCTTTGTTGTTTGTAACGATTTTTGCTTCCATTTGAAAATTAACGACCCTTTCCTAAACGAAATGTTTCATATACTGTCCAAGACCCATTTTCTAATTGATAAAGCAAATGGAATCTGTCGATCTCTTCTTCATGTTCAACCTTCAGCATTCTAAGTTGTCCATACACGTCAGAGTGTTCATCACTAGAAAGCTTTTGACCAATTGTAATATGTGGTACATATGCAAATTCAGGTTCTTCTGGAAAAAAGTCAGAGTGAAGTGCTTCGTGCAATTTAAGTAACTCACTGTTTGGGTCAACCTTTAAATAAATAACATTATTAACCGGATAAAAGGAGCTAACCTTTAACACCTTCAATTGAAACGGATTAATTTGGTTTGAAATTTCCTCAAGTTTGTTAGAGATATCCTTAATTTCCACATCAGATGCGTCGAATGCATTCTTTAATGTCAGATGTGGTGGAATTAACGCATAATGTGGATCATAACGTTTACGATAAGAATTTGCGAAATCTTGAAGTTGTTTGGATGGAAAGAGTGCAATGCCGTACTTCATTTGTAGACCCTCCTTGAGAATATGTATTGATAAGCTAATAATGTTAACTCGTGTTAGCCTACTACCAAAAATAGTAATTCCATTATACCAAAGTTTTATAGGTGATAATATATTTGAATAAGCTAAATCTTACATTTTTAACATATAGGCTAGAGCTCTTGGAAGATCTGGTTGCCAATATGTCCAAGTATGTGAACCGTCAAACTCCTCATAAAAATAAGGATACCCTTTTTTACCGATAACTTTTCGCAGTTCCCGGTTCGGAGTCAAGAAGTCAGAAACCTCACCATTCGTTGTTTTAACCTCTGTTTCGCCTGTACCAATTACATGATAAATTTCGAGTTGAGACCCTTGATAGTGTTCGACCTTCTCTAAAACTTCATCATCCACATAAGGAGATTGAAGGATAACTTTCCCGAATGTATTTGGATATTCGAGTGCTGTTAATAGTGAAATAGTAGCTCCGAGGGAATCACCAATTAACGCTCGACCTAATCCTATTTGGTAAGTAGGAAACTCACTATCCAGGAACGGTACAAGTTCTTCACCAAGAAAACGTTTGTACATTTCGTGTTTTTCGCCTTTGGGATGATACTTTTCCCGACGGTCAGCAACACTTTTATATGGCACACCAACAATAATCGTATTATCAATTTGATTAGAATGTAGAAGGTCGTCAGCGACTCTGGCCATTCGCCCAAGGTTAAAATAATCTCTTCCATCCTGCGCAATTAAAACATTGTATTTATAGAGAGGTGAAAAAGCAGCGGGTAAATAAACGATAAGTTCAACTTCTTCATGTAATATCTTGCTATGTATAGTCATTTCCCTAACAGTACCTTTATTAACACTCATAATTTCTAATCCTCCAACCTGACTTGAAATCTAGTAAAACTCATATTGTTATTATAACGTATTACGGTATGTTTATTTAAATGAAAAAACGACAGGGGAGAACCCTGTCGTTACATCCATAATTTTTAAGCAGTTTGTTCTCCTGAATGTTTCTTTTCTGACTCAGTTACATAAACAGCACATGCAGCATCACCTGTAATATTAACCGCTGTACGAGTCATATCAAGTAAGCGGTCAATACCGATAATTAACGCAATACCTTCTGCCGGTAAACCAACAGATGTTAATACCATTGCAAGCATTATTAATCCAACACCAGGAACGCCTGCGGTACCGATACTTGCAAGTACGGCAGTTATAATGACCGTAATAATCTCGACCATAGAGAGATCTACTCCCCATGCTTGTGCAATGAAAATTGTCGCTACCCCTTGCATAATGGCGGTACCGTCCATATTAATCGTTGCACCTAAAGGTTGAACAAAGCTACTTATTGGTTCTGGCACCTTTAGATTCTTTTGGGCAGTTTCCATTGAGACTGGTAAGGTTGCACTACTGCTTGACGTACTAAACGCAACTGTCATCGCAGGTGCAAAGCCTTTGAAAAATTCAATTGGATTCATTTTGCCTAGTAACGCGACTGTTCCTCCATATGTTATGAAAGCATGAATCAGTAAAGCGCCAAGAACGACTAGGAAATATGATAGCATTGCTTTAATTGCATCATAACCTTGGCTACCAATTGCAGTTGCAATTAATCCAAATGTACCGTATGGAGCAACCTTCATAACAAGATTTACTAAATACATCATGATTTCATTTGCCTGCTCAAAGAGATTTAGGATCCCTTTCGTTTTATCACCAAGTACTGTTAGAGCCAATCCCACAAAAATTGAAAATGCTATTATCTGTAACATATTCGCTTGTGTCATTGCTTCAACAGGGTTTGTCGGGATAATGCCCAGTAAGGTCTCCATAATAGGTGGTGCTTCTGTCTGACCTTCATATTGTAAGCCTTCAGTTTGGAAGTTACCGCCTGCTCCAGGCTGAATAACAGCAGCTAAGGACAAACCAATAATTATTGCGATAGTGGTTGTAACTAAGAAATAGCCAATCGTTTTAGCACCAATTCTTCCGAGCTTTTTGGGATCACCGAGACCAGCAACTCCTAGAGTAATAGAAATGAAGACTATTGGAACAACAAGCATTTTAATAAGATTTAAGAAAATTTGTCCTAGTGGTTTGAATAGCCAATAATTTAAATCCTCGAATAAAGCCGGTGAAGTAAGATTAAGAATAAAACCAACAAGTGCACCTAAACCTAAACCGAGTAAGATTTTTTTCGTTAGTGACATAAATTACCTCCTCTTAAAAAGTAGTTTTCTATTTATCCTGGCAGCATAAGGTAAGGTAATGACAGCATTTTTTCGTAGCGGAGAAAGTTTTAAGATACAAAAAACCACGAGAGTAGGCTCGTGGCTTAAATAGTCAAAAAAATGCAGAACTATGCTCTCTCCAGATGCTTACGAGGTTAGCTGTCGGATTCGGATGAAGAGTTTCTCCTACCTTTATAAAAAAGGATTCACCCCGAGTGCCCTTATGCACGTTATGGTTCCCCCGTTTCCCAAATTGGGAATTCAGCGAATATTAAATTGTGCTTTGCCTTAGTAATATATTTATAGCTCATAGAAAAGCTTTATGTCAACATTTTAACACTTTTTCGCAACCAATGGTGTTGTTAATATTTCCCGTAGACTCACTATTGTTTATTATTGACAAACTAGTCATTCGAAGGTATATTATGAATAATTCTTATATACGATTCCGTAGCTCAGCTGGGAGAGCGCTACCTTGACAGGGTAGAGGTCGCTGGTTCGATCCCAGTCGGAATCATCTAATTTAAAGGCTACAATCCCAAAGGGTTGTGGCCTTTTTCCATATAACAAAGTCTGAAATAATAAAAAGGTAGCTGGGTGTTTTACTCATTTTTATACGTTAAAGTGTCCCATAGACAATTTCATCATATAAAGACAGTAAAAGAGAATAAGGAGTGTTTAAAGTATGGGAGAAGTTGTGGGAATTGAGAAAAATATCAAGCAAAGTCCAAGTACACCTAATCAATATCAACCAAAAGAGTCAAACAAAAGATTAATTAAATATCGCTACGAAGATAACTACTCTAATTTGGTGAGGTATTACCAAAAGATAATGTTTGACGTTTATTATAATGAGTTTATGAAATGTCCTAAAAAAACAAATTAATAAAACTAAATAGAATTTGAACTGGAGATTCTTAGACTTATTTTTCAAGTCTTTTTTTTTGTTTTTACATAGCAATTCGAACAGGATAGTCAAATGCTTTTTTCTAAAAATACCCTAGTTATTCTCAGGAAAAAGGGAAGCTATCAATCAGGGAAAGAATGTCTAGAGTAAGGAAAAATAGCCAACATAGTTCAGGATAAAACACCTGCAAAATAAGGATGTTCCCCGATATTTTATTTTTCCTGTTAACACTATACTTACAGTATAAAGTAGTTAATCAAATCCTAAGGGATTGGGAGGAAAATAAAATGATGAATACATTTTTAAGAGAAAACAAAGTTGCAGCAGCTATTATGGTGTTTTTAAGAGTTTACTTAGGTTATCAGTGGATCACATCTGGTTGGGGGAAAATCGTAGGTGGTTTTGATGCAGGTGGATTTTTACAAGGGGCTATACAAAAGGCGACAGGAGATCATCCAGCAGTTCAAGGCTGGTGGGCTAGCTTCCTAGACGGATTTGCAATTCCAAACGTTGGTTTGTTCAACGTATTAGTACCTTGGGGCGAGTTACTAGTTGGTATAGCATTAATCTTAGGTTTATTCACAACCTTCTCAGCACTAATGGGTATTACAATGAACTTCGCGTTCATGTTCTCTGGAACAACCAGCACAAACCCACAAATGGTGTTACTAACAATTTTTATCCTAGTTGCAGGAAGCAACGCTGGTAAATTTGGTCTTGATTACTATGTAATACCTTTTGTTAAGAAGGTTATTGGTAGAAAACAAGACAAGACAGTGGCAGTTTCTAAATAACCATGTAATAAGAATGGACCCAGTCATGGGTCCATTTTTCGTGTTAGTTAAAAAACGTAGGAGCATGAATAGTAATCTTTATTTCATATAAAGAAAGTTGATATCTCCCGGAAGTTATTAGAAGATAAAATAAGACATAATTTAAGAGGAGGATATCTATGAATCAATCATCTCAAAACAGCCCAAGAGAATTTGTTTCCGATTTAACCTTACAAACAATAGAAGATCTACTAAAGGATGCGAAAGTTCAAGAGGGATTAGAATTCCTTAAACAAGATAACGAGTTTACGACTAAAGAACAAATTGAGATTACCGAAATCTCGGCACCAACTTTCGAAGAGGAAGAAAGAGGTTTAGATTATCAAAAAAGGTTAGTACAATATGGGCTAACAAATGTAAAAACAGATGATCAAGGAAATGTATTTGGTATTAGAGAAGGCTCTGGTAATGGCCCTAAATTAGTTGTCTGTGCTCATCTAGATACTGTATTTCCAGCTGGCACAGATGTTAAAGCAAAACATATAGATGGAAAAATTTTTGCCCCGGGTATAGCGGATGATGGTAGAGGGTTAGCTGCTGTTCTAACCTTGCTTAGAGCGTTTGAAAAAACGGGTATACATACTATGGGTGATATTATATTTGGTGCAACTGTTGGTGAAGAGGGATTAGGGGATTTGAATGGTGTGAAAGCACTTTTCGAAAATAACCAAAGCATTGATGGTTTTATATCAATAGAACCAGGTAGTCCAGAACGAATCACCTATCTTGCAACAGGAAGCCGAAGATATAGTGTTACCTATAAAGGGCAAGGTGGCCATAGTTTTGGAGACTTTGGTAAACCAAGCGCTATTCATGCATTAGGAAGGGCTATTTCTAAAATTAGTGACATTCAAACACCAGTAGAACCAAAAACAACATTTAATGTTGGAATTATTAATGGTGGAACATCCGTTAATACGATATCTGCAAGTGCAGAAATGCTGCTTGATTTACGTTCCACATCTTCTGAAGAGTTAGCAAAATTAGAAGAAAAGGTACTTACTATTATAAAGAAAGCAGCTGTAGAAGAGAATGAACGATGGGATTCGGACGAGATACAAGTTGAAATTACATTAGTAGGAGATCGGCCAGCAGGTTCACAAGCTAAAGATAGTACTATTGTTCAAGTAGCGTTAGCTTCGACTGCAGGTATTGGTTTTGAACCAATTTTAACTTCTCCTAGTAGCACAGATTCAAATGTGCCTATTAGTCTAGGAATACCGGCTGTTACATTAGGAGGAGGGGGAGATTTTGGTGGCTGTCATACCCTCGAGGAATTCTATGATCCTACCGATGCTTATTACGGTGTTCAAGGGATATTCCTAACCATTCTAGGTCTTGTCGGAGTTGAACATGTAACACAACCACTATTACCAAAAAGGTAAGGGTGAAGCACTCTCTTTCTTTTACTAACTACTAATAGCGTGAGGGTATATAACCTTCCAACACACTTTCTATAGGCAAACTAACCAACCTTGTGATAAAAGGATGAATGCCCAGTCCAAAATAGTATATATGTAATAAGCTATATAGACTGTCATTATACAAAGATGGAAGGAGCAATTAGATGTATAGATATATGACACCATATATAGAAGATCAGAGAAATATCGGTTATGGAGTTGGACCATTAGCGGCAGGGTTACTAGGTGCTGGTATAGGCTATTTAGGAGCAGGATTACTTGGTCCAGGATATGGAGGATATGGAGGATATGGATATCCAGGTGGCCCTGGTTTTGGTGGATTCGGCCCTGGTGGTTATGGAATCGGCTACCCTGGAGTAGGCTATGGTTACGGTCCAGGGTTTGGTGGTTATGGAAAGGGTTATGGAAAAGGGTACGGCAAAGGTTATGGAAAGGGATTTGGAAAAGGATTTGGACATAAAGGTTTTGGTGGAGGACATGGATATCCAGGTTATGGTCATAGGTACTAGTAACAGGAATGTATACTAAATATAGCTACTTTCAAAACCTAAGTAATAAATAAAAATGGGTGTTTAATAGAAACGGATTAAATGTACCTGGCATACCCTGAACAAAGGGGGTGCCACTTTGATTGTGTGGTTACAGACGAACTCGGTACTACTGTTAATCATCCTCTCAATCCCAATTATTTTTTTTAGTCTTTCAAAATCTCTTTTGAATATTGCGAAACGAAATAGATTTGATAAATGAAAGTAGACCGCTATTTTGGCGGTCTATTTCGTTATTGCATAAAGCTAATGCGGTTTTAGTACAACTTTGATACAATCATCAGTCTTTGTATCGAAAACTTCATATCCATGTTTTGCTTGCTCTAATGGGATCACATGAGTAATAATGTCACTTGGATCAAATTTGCCATCTGAGATCAGCTTATAAAGCTTAGGAATTACAGGAATAACATGGGCTTGTCCCATTTTCAGCTGCACATTTCGTTCGAAAATATCACCTAATGGAAATGCATTATATCTCATTCCATAAACACCTGTAATTTGAATTGTTCCACACTTTCGTACTGCTTGAGCAGCCATAACAATTGCTCCCATTGCTCCGCCGTGTAGTTTTAAACCAGTAGCTAAGAATTCCATTGGAGACATTTTACCGTCCATACCTACACAGTCTATTACAACGTCTGCTCCGCCATGAGTAATCTCTTTTAAATGATTTCCGATATTTTTTTCACTTTCAAAATTAACGATTTCTACGTTGTTTGTCTTTTTTGCATGTTGTAAACGGTAATCAACATAGTCAACAGCAATGACTCGTTTGGCTCCAAATAGCCAAGCAAATTTTTGGGCTAATAAGCCAACGGGACCACAACCGAGAATAATAACTGTGTCGTCTTTTTTTACGCCAGCGTTCTCAACAGTCCAATATGCTGTTGAGGCAGCATCTGCAAGTAGTACAAGCTTTTCATCTTCTAATTCACTATCTTCCGGTACCTTAAAGGGCGTGAAATTTCCATAAGGTACTCGTAAATATTCAGCTTGACCACCAGCAAAACCACCAGTCGTTTCAGAGTATCCCAGGAATCCACCCATATCTCCATGCTCATTTGCATTGTCACACTGACTGGTAAAGTCATTACTACAATACCAACACTTACCGCAGCTCATATTAAAAGGAACAATAACCCGGTCCCCTTTTTTAAGGTTGGTTACTTCAGGACCAACTTCTTCTACAATCCCAACAGGTTCATGACCAATAATGAAATTTTCGGGGGTGTTTGGAATCATACCGTGGATTAAATGTAAATCTGAACCACAGATAGCTGAACTCGTAACCTTTATTACAATATCATCTGCTTTTTGTATTTTGGGATCTTCCACTTCTTTGACGGCTACATCTTTAATACCTTGATATGTAACAGCTTTCATGTATTTTTCCTCCTGCAATCTATTTATTAGGGGTTGCAAACGTACCTTTTCTATCAGTGTCGTTAGGGAAGAGTTCCATTCTGGCAATTGCTAGTGCCATATCTGCAGACTTGATGTCTAATTCTATTTGTTTTTCAACATCATTTGGGTATAACCATCCTTTACTAATCATTAGTTCGGAAATTTCTTGGTGCAGATCGATAGCTCTATCCATTTGACTAAATAATGCTTGCCTCAATTCTGGATTAGCTGTTTCCGTTAGGGCCACTGAATAATAACGGATTCCAGTTTTTACAGATAATAAAAAATCCATTGCAAACGAGGCATCAGCCATCTTGGGCATACCTTCAGCATACTTGGGATCAAGATAATCTTGGTTCATTTAATTATCACCTCTTAGTGTTTTGTTCTAGCCTTTTCGTACAATTTTTTTAGCTCTTCAATATCCTCTATTGATTGTTTTACATCCTTTTCCATTAATGCCTTTAAATCATTGTCAAAACAAATTCCCTGCATTAACTTCGAACGTACTAAACAGATTGTTTTAAAATTTATCATTTCATGAGTATCCATTGTTTCGTGATAGCCTAACGCATGTTGTTCCATCTTTGTCACTCCTTTTAGTTTAGGATGACCTTTTTTAATAAATAATCATTCAATATAAGGAAGTTTTTAAATTCCAAAATTAGTAAAAGAGTGAAAGGGAATAAGTTACCGAGGCGTAGGCACTCTAAAACTAAGATGATTTGAAAGGAGATTAACGATGACACACTACATGGGGCTACATGAAACCTTGGAAGTACATGAACTCTTAACCTTTAAAAACCTTTCCATAACAAAATCCATTACAATGAGTAAATTGGTTCAAGATCCACAGCTGCGTGCCATCTTATCTAATGATGTTGATTCAGGTAGAAAATTCATAACTCAACTTCAACAATTAATTACAGATAGGAGCCAGAACAATGAATGATTTAATGAAGAAATTTATGGGGATGGGCGGCATGACAGATAAGGTCATTGCAACTGATTTTCTTATCTCAACAAAAGCTGGCATTCGTAATATTGCTTTTGCAATTACCGAAACGTACACTCCTTCTGTAAAACAGGTACTACGTGAACAACTGCGAATTGCTGTTGAAACACATGAAAATATAACAAATTATATGATTACTCAAGGAGTGTATCATCCAAATGACCTCCGTGAACAACTTCAAGCAGATTTAAATATTACCGAAACCGCTATGAAATTAACTGAGTAAAGAACAAAAGCGCAAGCGACTTGGAAAAAGGAACATCGACTAAATAGCCGCCACGTCCTGTGGAGAACGTCGATGTCAGCACATACTCGAAAATGCTGCGATTTTCTTCGTGCGATGTCTATGCTGCCGTAGCCTTCCTTGTCCTGTGCAAGTCCGACAAGCGCTGGCCGGCTAATGTCGCCACGTCCTTATGTCTTCGCCGGCACTAGCACGTCCTGTGCGTCGGAGCCCTGACTTGTCCAGTTTCAGCGGCTAGAAACTAGAGAAATTTCAACCCCTCCGTCAGAGGCAAAAGATGCCTCTTTTGTCGGAGTCTCCAATTTCCTCGTTTCTGACCAAGCCGCTTCAGCATTTCAGTGAGGAGGCTCGAAAAAAAAGCAAAGCTTTTTTTCTGCGGGGATTATCCTCACGAAGCATTCCTTAGTGTTGCCGCCGCAGGAGGGGTGAAGCGACCTCTAGCTGCTTAAAAGCAAAGCTTTTGCGCAAGATACTCGAAGAAGTTTATTCAGGTAGGAAAACTGGCTAGGCGCTGGAGCTGGACTTGGATAACTGTACTGCAAGTTATCCACAACATAAAATTTGATAATTACATAAAAACATAAAAAAAGGTATTTTTCTTTTTCTTAGAAAAATACCTTTGTCATTTAACATATCTCTTGTATTAAATTTGGTGAATTATTACGTGGAGAGTTTACGAGTGATGATACCTCGTAGGCTTCCATAAGATGTGCTGGTAATGGTTTTAATAACTTTGATATCTCAGGAGAAACTTGTATAGCAGGATTTAACCATGTTTTTTCATCTTCTTTTTTTAAGATAACGGGCATGCGGTCATGGATCTCATTCATTAATTCATTTGGTTCTGTTGTAATCACCGAACATGAATATACTGTATCTCCGGATGGTGAGGTCCAACGTTCCCAAATACCTGCCATTGCAAACATTTTATTGGACTTAAGTTTTATTCTTATAGGAATTTTCGTCTTATCGTCTTTTCGTTTCCATTCGTAAAAACTATCTGCGATTATTAGACAACGTCTACTATTATAAGCCTGACGAAAACTTGGTTTTTCAGAAATGGTTTCAGCACGAGCGTTTATCATCTTATAGCCGATTTTTTCATCTTTTGCCCAGGAAGGGATAAGTCCCCAACGTAGAAACCCTAATCGATTCTTGTTCCCATCATTTATGACTGACAATACTGAATGAGAAGGTGCAATGTTATAACTTGGTACATACAAGCCCGCATCTATCGCCGCCTCAATTGAGAATCGATCGATTATTTCATTATACTCTGCAAACAGAGTGAATCTCCCGCACATTTATATCACCTTTATCTTAAATCATTTATGTTTGTAACAATTCCACTCTGAATACTTGTTACATTATTAGCTATCATACTGTGGATAGGTAACCTAATAGTAAAGGTAGTACCTTTGCCAAGCTGACTTTCAACAACTATTCTACCTTTCATTTGTTCAATGATTTGATACGATATGGTAAGACCAATTCCAGTTCCTTTTTCTTTCGTTGAATAAAAAGGTGTGCCTACTCTCGCTAGTTGTTCCTTCGACATACCTACTCCATTATCAGAAATGGCAATAATAATCAATTTGTTTTTAGTGTATGCATTAATTTCAACCTTACCGTTACTAGTTATTGCCTCAATTGCATTTTTTATTAAATTAATGAGAACTTGTTTAATTTCATCTGTATTACCGCTTACAAATAGTGATTTCTCAATTGATGAAGTTACTTCGATATTTTGTATATTAGTATATGAGGACATTAATTCTATCGTTTTAGTGAGTTCCTCAGTTAAATTTACTACTTGAGATTCTTTAGTGTTTGGTCTTGCTAAGGAAAGATAATCATTTATGATAGCTTGAGCCCGACTTAATTCTGTTAGAGAAATATCAATATAGTTCCTTTGCTTATCCGTTATATTTTCATCCTTTTTAATTAATTGTAAAAAGCCATTAATTGTTGTCATTGGATTGCGAACCTCATGAGCGACTGATGCAGCTAATTGACTAATAATATTTAGCTTTTCAGAACGTCGTAATTCTTTTTGTAAAAGCATTTGTTGTCGTAGATTCTCAATAAGAAGTATAACGATTAAAAGAGTGATCCAGGTGATTAGTGAAAAAATAATCATGATGAACAGATGATCAAATTGATCCTTAGAGATGAGAGTTATGCTTCGGGTTAATGCGATAATCCAATAAAGAATGCTAATTGCAACTAGTTTGTTTTTTACAATAAAAGATTTAAAGCTTTTTGTTAAAAAGTAAAAGATTGCAGTAATGATCGCATAGTTAAGAAGTGAGACCCAAAGTGTATTCTCACTTAATAAATGCTGATAGACAAGCATAATAAAAACAGTTGTAATCCCTTGGAAAAATCCAATATATATAAAAGCAACTATGATGGGGATAATGCGGAAATCATATTCAAAGCCATTTGCATATGAAACTGGGAAGGACATTGTTAATAAGAGAATTACAAAAATCATGCCGAGCAGTTTTCCTTTATATAAACTACTTGAGGAAATATTATTACGAAGAACCATTAGGTAATAAACAAGTATAGGGAAAATAACGATCAATACATGGTAGAGCACATGACCTATATTCTCAAGCAAATTTGAAGCACCCCTCGACTCATACTTTAGCATTAATTTTCCGACTATTATAAATTCTACATTTTTATACATAATCCTTCAAACAATTCTATGACTCTACAAGTTTTTGCAAAAAAGAAAAACATGTACCCAAATGAAGTTTCGTATTGCGAAATATTTCAATGCGAATTAAAATAAGGTGAGAAATTTACCTACAAACTAAGGAGTACCTCATGAAGAAAAAGTTATTGTTATATGTAAAAGCGTTATCTGATTTCGGAATGTTTATGGATAATATTGTTTTAAATGTTGTTGTTTTTGCTGCAACAGGTAGTCCTGGATGGCTAGCAGCGACGATGGCAGCACGTACACTGGGTGGTGTAATGGCTAGTTTATTTTCAGGAATACTTGCAGACCGTTATAATCGACGGAAAATAATGATTTATAGTGATGTAGCTAGGGGTATATTAATAATCATGTTAATTCCATTTCCAGAGCCTGTTATTATTTTGGTAGCATCCTTTTTAATAGGTTTAATCAATAGTTTCTTTACGGTTAGTTTCCAATCAGAAATCCCACAAATTTTTGGTGAAGATAAAGTATTACAAACGAATTCTTTTATCGCAAGATTAACATCCATTAGTTTAGTAGGAGGATTTATTGGAGCGGGTCTTATTACCGATGTCCTGGGCTATGAAGCAACATTAGCGATTGACGCAGCAACCTATTTAATTTCAGCATTAGTTTTAGTAAAAATAAAATGGGAAACTACAAGTTATGAAAGCGCAAAAGCTTTAGGTGGTATAAAGGAAAAGCTAAAGAGTATTGGTAATGACTTAAAGGAAGTTTATTTATATGTAAAGTTAGCGCCGCTATTATTAATGCTAAATATCGTTTTCTTAGTGGGGGCATTTGCAGGAAGTTCTCATAACTTAGGAATTCCTCTATTGGCTGAATCAATAGATCCAAGTAGACAAACTTTTTATTATGGACTTATTTGGGGAGTGTGGGGAGTTGGTTCCGTGCTTGCAACCTATACACTGCCTAAATTACAGTGGCTTACAGATTCCAAACTATATATTGCAGCATTTGTTTCTGCTATTTTAATGTCAACAGGCTTCATTATCTTTTTATCAAACACAACTGTTTGGATTATTTTCTTGTTTGCCTTTTTTACTGGTATATTTGATGCGTGTTTTACAACACTTCACTCCACGATCCTTCAAAAATCGGAGAACCACATCAGAGGAAGAATTTTCGGTGTAGGGATGTTACTTAAATCACTCGGGTTTGCACTAGGATTTATAGTAGCGCCAATACTCCTGGAAAATTTGACGATGCCACAAATGGTTTGGGTATTGCATGGGACCTTAATTATAACTACAATTACAGTTTTTATCGTATTAACTTTTTATCTGCTTCAAAAACAGAAAACAGTTCAGGAAAAAATATAGCCTATTTACATTTATTTCTATACTTGCTATAATTATCAACATCAATGATGGAACGTGAAAGGAGAGGGATGTATTATGAAAAAATTATCTATTGTATTTGCAGCGGAACTTAATAATACGCACAGCCCTCTCGATTGTACTTTGTAAAAGTAGAAGTTTTTCCTCTTTTGAAAAGTAAGATATCCGTGGGCTGTGTATGCCCGCGGTTTTTTGTTTGTTAGTGAATATAGTTTTGCTAGCAGTTGTTTAGACCGTGTAAAACGGTCTTTTTTTGATGTTTACTTTTCAATAAAACGGAGGAATATACTTTGAATATAACGAAATTTGGTTGGAATGAAAATCTACAAGAAAGTTTTAATAGCTATGAATCCCAAGGATATCATGTTGGAAGGGTAGCATTGGAGCATAAACGCATGTATCGTGTCGTAACACAGCAAGGTGAAATGCTTGCCGAAGTATCTGGAAAGTTCCGGTTTGAAGCAACAAGTAGAGAAAGTTATCCAGCGGTTGGAGATTGGGTTGTGCTTTCAATACTAGAAGGGGAAGGCAAAGCTATTATCCACGCTGTTCTTCCTAGGTTTAGTAAGTTCTCTAGAAAGGCGGCAGGCACAGTTACGGAAGAGCAGATTGTTGCTACTAATATTAATTTAGTGTTTCTCGTCAATGCATTAAACAATGACTTCAATCTACGAAGAATAGAGCGCTATCTACTCATGGCATGGGAAAGTGGAGCAAATCCTGTCATTGTATTAACTAAATCAGATCTATGTGATGATGTAGAATCAAAAATCTCTGAAGTTGAATCAGTGGCTTACGGTGTACCAATTCATGCATGTAGTGTGAAAAACAATATTGGCCTGGATTCACTGATGGCCTATTTTAAAGGAAATCAAACTGTTGCCCTACTTGGCTCTTCAGGTGCTGGTAAATCAACACTCACAAATTCGCTGCTAGGTGAAGAAAAACTGCTTGTCCAGGAGGTGCGTGAGGATGATGACCGAGGACGACATACGACAACACACCGAGAACTAGTGTTACTAGAAACGGGTGGAGTGATTATTGATACACCAGGTATGAGAGAGCTGCAACTATGGGAAAGTGAAGCTGCACTTGGGCACAGCTTTCAAGATATTGAAGAACTTTCAAACAACTGCAGGTTCCGAGACTGCAGTCATCATTCAGAGCCAGGTTGTGCTATACAAGCTGCAATTGAGGATGGAACACTAGAATCAGGACGATATCAAAGCTATGTAAAACTTCAAAAAGAGCTTGCTTATTTAGATAGAAAAACTGATAAAAAAGCGCAGATGGTAGAAAAAGATAAATGGAAAAAAATCACGAGCAGTGCGAAACAAAAAAAGAAATTCTAACTTAATTCTCAAGCTTAAAACCTAGCAGCATGCTCTTGCAAAAATCATAATACTTTTCTTATTGAATTGGGTATGATACAACTAGAAAGGTATTATTTTGTTGGAGGTATACTATGTTTAAAAAATTATTTGGTAGTAATAAAAAAACGGAAGAAACTCTTTTTGCCCCTGTTAGTGGTAAGGTTCTTGCTCTTGAAGAGGTCCCAGACCCAGTTTTCTCTCAGAAAATGATGGGAGATGGACTTGCGATTGAACCTACAGAAGGCAAAGTAGTTTCACCGGTTAAAGGTGAAATTATCCAGTTATTTCCTACTAAGCATGCGATTGGAATAAAAACTGAGATTGGGTTAGAGCTATTAATCCACATTGGACTTGAAACAGTTTCAATGAAAGGTGAAGGTTTTACAGCGCATATTAGCGAAGGTGACAAAGTTGAAGTAGGGACACCTTTAGTAACCTTTGACTTGGAATTAGTAAAAGAAAAGGCTGCAAGCACAATTACTCCTATGGTTATTACAAACTATGACGATGTAGTTGGTTCTTTTGATAAAGCGGCAAGCGGCCAAGTAACCGGTGGTCAAACTGAATTAGCAGTTGTAAAAGCAAAGTAATACAAAAAACAGCACCTTTAGTTAAAGTGTACCCTCTGTAAAGGACATTTTAAAAAAAGGCCTAGGCTACCTGTAAAAGATGATTCCTGTACTGCACG